>CAZMUW010000111.1:0-5492 GCA_964569645.1 uncultured Desulfobacteraceae bacterium
GGTCTGGGCCAGGGATTAACATGATTTTCTTATTTTCTTTATATCCTGAACATCCTGTCTATCCTGTCTAAAAAATGGGATTTCCTATACTATCAAGTTACACTTTCACACCTCACAGATCTCCGTAGTCTTTCGGCAAATATGTTATCCACAGCCCTGTCTCTACCGTCCATACTTAATCTGGATTTTTTGCTATCCTAATGTATCCATAAAGGCCAGGCTTGTCAACCGGGAAGCATGATCAGAATTAGAGATGTTCGCTAACACACCCATAATTAGCCGATCCCGACCAAGCCGGGATCGGCTTGAGGAAACTGGCCTGTTATATTGCTTTTACTTTTCATGATTTAAGGGATAGATTCAATCAGGTATTTCACCCAAAAACAAGAAAATTGTACCCACTTGATGCATGCGGATGGTTGTATTTTGTGGCTTTTCCCTATCTCTATCAGGTGAAGATGTGAACTTAGCCGCCTGCGGCGGGACTTTTTCGACAGGATTAACAGGATTAACAAGATTTTCTTATTTTCTTTATATCCTGAACATCCTGTCTATCCTGTCTAAAAAATGGGATTTCCTATACTATCGAGCTAAAAGAAATGTTGAGAGCATTAATTATCCGACCAAGCGCCCTGGGTGACACCCTGTTATTGGCTCCGGCCCTTCATCAAATAACTGATAGGGCAGAGCTAACATTATTGGGTAGAAGACCGGGAGTTGATTTTTTAAGGCCTTTCTTACTCAATTGTCTTGATTACGAAAAGGGAGGATGGCACGGCCTATTCCTGGAAGCACCAAACTGCAAAAACATCCCCCTCCCAGATGTTGACAGGGTGATCTCCTTTCTCAGTGACCCTACAGGAAATGCAAAAAGAGGCTTACGTAAGTGTCTCAAGCACCTCCCTATCTTTTCATTTCCACCCTTTCCACCTAAGGAGGAAAAAATACATGTTGCATTATATTTAGCCTCATGCCTTAAAAAATCCGGATTGCCTGTTAATCCCGAGGAGGCCATAGAAGAGGCTAAGAGGGGACCCCTCCTTACAAAAAACAAGCCATCGAGATCGGGGGACGTGATTGTTTTGCATCCCGGTTCCGGAAGTAAAAGGAAAAACTATCCACCTGAATTTTGGGTTGACCTGATAATGGGAATAGATCTGGGGATATTTCATAAAAGAGTCTTGCTTTTAGGGCCAGCAGAAGAGGAATGGTATCAATTCTTTGCCAAAGAGCTATCAGGGGTAGAAGTAGAGATTGTTATTTCCCCTAATAAAGACAGACTTTTATTGTTGCTCAAAGAGGCCTCCTTTTACATTGGACACGACAGCGGCATAACGCACCTGGCAGCAATGCTTGGAACACCCACAATAGCCCTTTTCAAAAACAGTCATCCTCTTCAGTGGGCTCCATTAGGCCCGGATGTTGAGCTAATTGCCGATCTTAAGCCTCCTGAGGTTATCTATAAGAAAATTAAGGAAAAATCACAAAAGGTATAAAAATTTTTGGCTTGACTGATTTCAGGGGCTTAAGTATCCTTTTTAAAAATATTTTCAGTGAGGATTGGTAGATGATCTCAAAGGCGAGGAATATGTATGGATTTTTCATTATCAATGGAACATGAGATCCTGAGAAAATCTGTACGGGATTTTGCCGAAAAGGAGATCAAGCCTGTAGCCAGGGAACTGGATGAAAAAGAGGAATTCTCTTACGATACCATGGAGGCCATGGCTGGACTTGGCCTTTTTGGTATGTTTGTCTCTGAAGAATATGGTGGCCAGGGAATGGATTATATCTCCTATATCATTGCCACCGAAGAAATTGCCAGGGTTGATGGATCCCATGCTGCCACTATTGCTGCTGGTAATTCCCTGGGTATTGGGCCCCTTTATTATTATGGAAATGAGGAACAGAAAAACAAGTATCTCCCAAAGGCATGCAGGGGTGAGACTCTCTGGGCCTTTGGGCTGACTGAGCCTAATGCCGGATCGGATGCCGGAAATACAAAAACAACCGCTGTTCTTGATGGAGACGAATGGGTAATAAATGGGAGCAAGATATTTATTACAAATGGGTCAACCGATATTACTGCCGGTGTCATAGCACTTTCCAGGTCAGGGACAAGGGAAGATGGCCGGCCAGAACTAACATCAATTATAGTGGAGAAAGGTACCCCTGGCTTTGAGGCCAGGACTATGCATGGTAAGCTGATGTGGCGGGCATCCAATACGAGTGAGCTATATTTTGAGGACTGCAGGGTACCAAAAGAAAATCTCCTGGGTCCAACAGGCCATGGCTTTCATCATATGCTTGGAACCCTGGATGGAGGCAGGCTCTCCATTGCTGCAATGGGTTTAGGGGGGGCACAGGGTGCCTTTGATATGGCCATGAAATATTCCAGGGAGAGGGTCCAGTTCGGCAGGCCAATATCCACCTTTCAGGTCAATGCCTTCAAATTGGCCGATATGGCCACGGAGATAGAGTGTGCCAGGCTCCTACTCTATAAGGCCTGCTGGCTGAGAGACAATGAACAGCCCATTGGAAAACTTGCTGCCATGTCCAAATTATATTGCTCTGAGGTCATGGGTAGGTGTGTTGACCATGCTGTCCAGCTCCATGGTGGTTATGGGTTGATGAAAGAATATGACATTGAGAGATTCTATCGGGATCATAAGCTGTTGGAGATCGGTGAAGGGACTAATGAGGTTCAGCGGATCGTGATCTCTCGATTAATCGAAGCGGTCTAAGTAAATGTTAGACAGGATTCTCGGCCATGATATTGCCACCTATGTTAAGGCCCATCGGGGCCTGATAATCTTGACGATTATCCTGAGCATCTTGTCATCCCTTTTTGTTATAGTACCTGCCTACCTCCTTCAGGCCTTTGTCGATGAAGGAATGAAAATGGCAAGCGATCCTGTTGAATGGAGGATTCCCTGGCTAACATTCCGATCTAACTGGTCTATTGAGAGAACAGAACTGGTCCTGGTAACCGGTATCTCACCGAATCGCTTGCTCATCCTTCTTACCGGTAAAAGTACCCTCTTAGATCTAATTCCCCGTTTTTACGATGTATGCTCCGGCTCTATAACCATTGACGGAATGGATATCAGGGATGCAACACTTGACTCCCTAAGGGGTCAGATTGCTATAGTAAGCCAGGAGAGTCTCCTTTTCCATGATACAATAGCCCATAATATCAGTTATGATGGAGGCCATCATAAAAAGGAACAGATTGAAAATGCAGCCAGGATCGCCCAGGCCCACGACTTTATCATGGCCTTTCCAGTTAGATATGAAACAGTTGTTGGTGATAGAGGAACACTTCTCTCTGGTGGACAGAGACAGAGAATTGCCATAGCCAGGGCTATTCTTAAAGATCCGGCTATCTTGATTCTTGATGAGCCTGCCTCAGCCCTCGATCCGGAAAGCGAGCTCCTTATCCAGGAGGCCATAGAGAGCCTCCTTGGCCAAAGGACTATCTTTATTGTTTCCCACCGCATGAATACAATCAGAGGGGCTGATCGAATATATGTGCTGGAGGATGGCAGGATTGTCGAGTCAGGCACACATGAGGGACTTATTGCCGCAAATGGCAGATATAGGGATCTATATGATATCCAGTTTAGGACCTAATTCCCCATAATGCCTGGCGGTCTTTTGCGCCTCCATCTAACCCACAATACAGAGTCTGCCGGGAGGGAATGCACCTCTGCCAGTCAATAGTGCAGATGAAGGCGGGCGGATAGCCTCAGCAAAGATCTCGATACATGCAGAATTTCCCTATAAGCTTTGGTCAAACATTAAAGGCCAATTTTCTTGAAAGGCCAAACAGGTTCCTCGTTAGGTGCATTGCTGATGGACTGGGGGTAGTTGATGCCTTCCTTCCAAATCCGGGAAGGCTCTGGGAGCTCCTTTTGCCGGGTGCAACCCTTTATCTCTATCCGGCTACTTCTTCGGAAAAGATTCATCCTTCACACAGGAAAACTAACCATACCGTACTTGCTGTTCAAAGGAACGGATTCCCCATTTTTCTCCATACCCATATTACAAATCAGGTTGCCCGTTATCTTATCGAAAGGAGATTAATCCCACCCCTTGAGGGAGCAGAGATAGTAAAAGAAGAGGTTTCTCACGGCAGGAGCCGGTTTGATTTTCTTCTCAGGGAGCACGGGCGGGATCTCTATCTAAAGGTAAAATCCTGCACCCTATTTGGAAAGGATGTGGCCATGTTTCCAGATGCCGTGACAGAAAGAGGAATATGAAAAGTGGGCCTTCTGGGTTTGGATCTTCAGATTGTCAATGTTTAACACATCTATTCTGGAATGAAAAAGATCCCTTACAGGCGGAGGCCTTTCACAATCTTCTTCTAAGATTCAGGATGCGACATCCCTGAAACCCCCAACATCTTGTTGATTTACATAATGAAAAAATGCTAAGGAGTATCTACAGGGGAGTGACAGTTTATTCATAATAAAATCAAAATAGATATACACCTTATACCTTTCGTCTCATGCCGAAGAAGAGATGCTAGACGACGAACTGGCACGAAATGACATCGAAAATGCCATACTGAAAGGTCGGATAGACAAGAAGCTTACGGAGGACGTATGTGGCACAAGGTATCGTCTTGAAGGGCCGGCCCTCGATGAAAGGACGATTCACGTCCTTTGCCGGTTCAAAGAAGATGCAAACTTGATCATCATTACGGTGTATGCTTTATCGGAGGACTCATGATTTGCGAATTTTGTGGTGGATCGACGACAAAACGGAAGGTCAAACGCCAGCATTGGCTGAGAGGTAAACTCTATATTGTTGAGGGCGTCGAGGCTGAGGTGTGCAAGCAGTGTGGAGAGCGGTACTTCCACGCCAAAACCCTAGATGCCATCGACGAGTATCTTTCGGCCGAGCATGCTGTGAAGGCGCAGATGAACGTCGAGGTGGTTAGCCTCGGATAGCATTTTAGCGCCCTTGGCCTAACCAAGGCTTCGAGTCGGACGCACAGCCAGCGAGGGCCTTTGCTTTCTCACACCCTGTTGGTGCGTCAATGTCTCAGTTCATTTTCAGGTTCTGGTGTAGGCTGTGCGCCGCTCAAGCCTGCCGTTATACCAGAAAAAGATCAGGGGTGAACTGAGATAACATATGAAATTACAACGAAACGAGAAATGTCCTTGTGGGAGTGGAAAAAAATACAAGAAATGTTGCTTTCTTGATCCAGCCAAGAACGCAGAAATAACCAGAGCAGCATCTCTTGCTAATACTCAGGAAGAGCTTTTTCAACTGATATCAAAACCAATGGAAGTATATCAATTAAAAGTGGATTTGATCCGGATGGGGATTCAAGAGATTGAGGAAGAAGTTTCAAGAACATTTGAAGTAGAAGGTAACCACACTTTATACGATTTTCATATGGATATTCAATATGCCTTTAATTGGGATAATGCTGAAAGAAGCGGAGGAAAGATTTGATCGTTATTATGAATTAAAACAACTCG
>CAZMUW010000112.1:0-4024 GCA_964569645.1 uncultured Desulfobacteraceae bacterium
CATACACTTGTGGTACATGGTGAGCGATTTATCTTCCATCTTATACCTTCTGGGATCCTTTATCCGGATACGAGATGTCTAATAGGAAACGGAGTAGTCGTTGACCCTGAGGTCTTTTTGGAGGAGATAAAGGGACTGTTTGATAAAGGAATAGCTGTTAGCCCCAAAAGGTTAGGATTAAGCGAGCGGGCCCATCTGATAATGCCTTACCATAAGGCCATTGATATAGCTCGTGAAAAGGCAAAGGGAAGGACCAAGATAGGGACTACCGGAAGGGGTATAGGTCCGTGCTATGAAGATAAGGTAGCCAGGGTAGGAATAAGGATCATTGATTTAACAGAGCCGGATATATTAAAGGAGAAAATCAAGGCAAATCTCAGCGAGAAGAATTTTTATCTAACCAATCTTTTTGGATGCGAACCGCTGGAATATCAGCCTATATTAGAGAGATACCTCTCAATATCCCATGAGCTTTCCCCGTTTATTGTTGATGTCTCCATGGAGCTGGATGAGGCAATGAGAAGAAAGGAAAATATCCTTTTCGAAGGTGCCCAGGGAACACATTTAGATGTTGACCATGGTACCTATCCTTTTGTTACCTCTTCCAACCCCGTAGCTGCAAATGCATGCATCGGAACAGGAATAGGCCCAAAGAGATTGGACAGTATTGTCGGTATTGTAAAGGCATATACAACCCGAGTCGGTAGTGGCCCATTTGTGAGCGAGCTCATTGATGAGACTGGTAATTTCATCCAGGAGAGAGGACAAGAATTTGGTGCTACCACTGGTAGGCGACGCAGGTGTGGCTGGCTGGATCTGGTTGTTGTCAGATACTCGGCCAGGATAAATGGAGTGACCCATCTGGCAATAACAAAACTTGATGTATTAACGGGTCTGAACCCGATTAATCTAGGTATAGCATACGAGTATCAGGGAAAGAGGCTGGAGAATGTCCCAGCTAAACTATCTACCCTTTATAACTGTAGTCCTGTTTATGAAGAGATGGATGGTTGGGAAGAGGATATCTCTGGAACAAGGGACTTTGAAGAACTACCAAAAAATGCCAGGGCCTATGTAAGAAGGATAGAGAGGTTTGTTGGTGTTCCGGTTTCCATCATATCTGTTGGCTCAGGGAGGGAGGAGACGATTTTTTGCAAAAACCCCTTTAATGACACCATTCCTTAAATGAGTGGCCTTTCCTGGTGGGTGGCGCCAGGATAAAGGTTAGCACTACTAGGATGGCAAAGGTAGTATAGATTATAGTAAACACCCACACCGGTGCATTATAGTATAGAAGGGAGTCTATAATATTGCCAATGAAGGAGGCCTTCGTGTCAGAAAGGCAAGGAGCATATCTAAGCCTGAATTCAAGAACTGTTAAAGGGCAATTTATCCCCAGTAAGGCCTCCAGGGCAACTCCGGTAATGGCTAACAGGTGGGCTACGCGAAATAATGGATTTCGAATCCATTTCCATTTATAGATGATGCCTAAAACAATGAGGATAAAACCCAGGATAACGAAAATAACATAGCCAAGATGAATGAGAGCAATCAGGTCAGCAAAGAATAAATTAAGCATGGTCAAGGGTTAAGTGATTTTATTCTAACATGGAAAATCTGGTCCTCAGGGCCACGTCAGAGACATAGGGCAAACAAAATCCCCTCTGGGGATAACCAAAGCCGGGTCCTTCGAGCCCGGATTTTTATATTCATAGTAGCATACTACTTCAGTAATTTTCTAAATCTTTTATATCCCTGGGAAAAACCCCTGGGAAAAATGCTTGACTTTTTTCACTAAAGAGCATAGAGATACAATAAATATGTAGCAATAATGATTTTTTTCTTTACTTTATGATCTAATCATGCTATTAAAAAACAGAAAATAGTTGTGTCTTTTGCAGAAAAGGTCGGAATTATGGATGTTAGCTATATGTCCGAAACAGCCCAGAGACTTAAGGCCCACCAATCTCTCATATTTTACCAAGAAAATCCGCACGATAATGTAATAAGGGTATCCAAAGAGGAAAATGTAAAGCTAATAGAATCTTCCAATCCTCGGCAGGAGATCAAGAAAATTAACGAAAGATTTAGTGCGGATAAATATGATGTTATTATTAAAAGTCTTGAGGATATGAGGGCTACTATGATGGACGTTATGTGAAAGAAAGGAGGTGTAATTTTATCCTTATTAAAAGAATAGGTTAAAATAGAACAGAATAGCTTACTATTAACAAGGAGAGGGTTATGAACTCATTACTTTTGGCTATCATATGTTTTGTGCTTTATATTGTTGCCTATCATACCTATGGAAAATACATAGGAGAGAAGATATTCAAACTTAATCCTGATGCCAAGGTTCCTTCGAAAGAGTTACAGGATGATATTGACTACGTTCCCACAAGAAAGGAGATACTCTTCGGACATCATTTCACCTCCGTTGCCGGGCTCGCGCCGATTGTGGGGCCCGCTATAGCTATTATCTGGGGATGGGTCCCGGCACTCATATGGGTTGTTTTCGGATCAATTTTTGTGGGTGCAGTTCACGATTTCGGGTCTCTGGTAGTGTCTATGAGGGCAAAGGGCCGCTCCATTGGTGATTTAGTCAGCGACCTTATTAATCCGAGGGTCAGACAGCTCTTTTTGCTTATCATCTTTTTTCTGCTCTGGATAGTTATCGCAATTTTCGCCCTGATTATTGCCCTTTGTTTCGTTTGGTATCCAACGGCTGTAATTCCTGTCTGGTTAGAGATACCAATCGCTGTGTGGCTGGGCTACATGATTTACAAGAAAGGGAAGAATCCTGCTCCGTTTGCCATTGCAGCTGTCATCGTCATGTACATAACCGTTATCATAGGTGCTTACCTGCCGATAAAGATGCCCGGGATGTTCGGTATGAGCAGTATAATGGTCTGGATGGTTATCCTTTTCATCTATTGCTTTATAGCCTCTACACTTCCGGTCCAAAAGTTACTCCAGCCAAGAGATTACATCAATGCACACCAGCTTTTTGTCATTTTCGCACTCCTCTTTATTGGGGTGATCTGGGCCCATCCAACGGTTGTGGCCCCGGCTCTAAACCTATCTCCTGAAGGGGCCCCAATGATGATCCCGATGCTCTTTGTGGTTATTGCCTGTGGGGCTATTTCCGGATTTCATTCCCTGGTCAGTTCAGGCACCTCTTCCAAACAGATCGCTAACGAAAGAGATTCCAAACTTGTGGGATATGGAGGAATGCTTATGGAGGGGTCCCTCTCTGTCCTGGTAATTGTTGCCTGTGCCGCTGGCCTTGGCCTCGGTCTTACTATTAAGGGAGGAGAGGTCTTAACGGGTGCCGCTGCATTCACGCACCATTATGCATCGTGGGCTGCCGCAGCAGGCCTTAAGGCAAAGATCGATTCCTTTGTGATCGGATCGTCCAACCTCCTGACAAGCTATGGCATACCGGCGAAAATAGCAATAACAATCATGGGGGTCTTCGTGGTTTCTTTTGGTGCCACTACCCTGGACTCGGCAACCAGGATTCAGCGATATATCATTACTGAGCTGGGAGCAAGCTGGAATATAAAGCCCATGACCGGAAGGTATACGGCAACATTTATTGCAGTAATTACAGCCATGATCCTTGCCTTTTACTCCGGAGATGGTAAGGGTGCTATGACCCTTTGGCCTTTATTTGGAACAACCAATCAACTTCTGGCAGGCCTTGCCCTCTTGGTCGTTACCATCTATCTGTTAAGAAAGAAAAGGTCAATAAAGGCTGCCCTTATCCCCTTTATATTCATGGTGGTTATGGATGGCTGGGCAATGCTGATAAACATACGAAACTACGCTGCTACCGGTAAGGTGTTCCTGCTTGTCCTGGCCCTCATCATCTTTGCGCTCCTGATCTGGATGATCATAGAAACGCTTATCGCGACGAAGACACTGGAAAGGAATCCTGAGGTTGAGCCGTTTCCTTCTTTTGGTTAATCTTTACGTACTATAGTAAGAAAGGCAGGCCTTAGTCCTGCCTTTCTTACTATCC
>CAZMUW010000112.1:4124-5483 GCA_964569645.1 uncultured Desulfobacteraceae bacterium
TCTTTACGTACTATAGTAAGAAAGGCAGGCCTTAGTCCTGCCTTTCTTACTATCCCAGAGCACCTGCTCTTTTTCCCTCGATATTTTTATTTTCATATAATTTTGCACACCAATAAAAATCCGGGTCCGAAGGACCCGGCTTTGGTTATCCCCAGAGGGGATTTTGTTTGCACTATGTTTCAACTCTTTATCCCCTCTATTCTTACCTGTACCTGTAACCTGTATGTTTGTCTTTGATAACAAAGGCTGTCAATACTTTATATTATTGTAGCCTTTGAGAATGTTATTTTGGTATATTTTAAAATATGAAAGGCCTTTAATCTTGGATCAGGTACCTATATGAGAAAAGCCAGAAAGATCGGATTGGCATTGGGTGGTGGTGGGGCAAGGGGATTAGTTCACATAGGGGTTATGAAGGTGCTGGAAAGAGAAAAGATCAGGCCGGATATTATTGTAGGAACAAGCATAGGTGCAATTGTGGGTGGTGCCTTAGCAAGCGGGATGAGGGTTGAGGAACTTGAGGAAAGGGTTGCATCTTTTTTGGAAAGTAATCTTTACCAATCATCTGAGCTTAAGGCCATGGGTGAAGCAGAGAGTGGAGCAGAAAAGAGCCTGAGTAGGCGGATTCAGTCCTATTTTAAGACCAAAATCAGGTTGGCCCAGGCAATATATAGACCCAGCATTTTGCAAATTAGGGACATCGAGGAG
Source organism: uncultured Desulfobacteraceae bacterium (assembly GCA_964569645.1). Classification (GTDB taxonomy): domain Bacteria; phylum Desulfobacterota; class DSM-4660; order Desulfatiglandales; family B25-G16; genus JABXJZ01. The sequence continues at coordinate 4,833 of CAZMUW010000112.1, forward strand.
TTTATCAACTATTTTATACCTGACATTCAAATCGAAGAAACCGCAATACCCTTTAGGGCTGTGGCAACAGATCTATTGAGTGGTGAGCTTGTTGTCCTTAAAAAAGGCCCTTTAAGGCGTTCCATATTAGCCAGCTCTGCTGTTCCTGGTGCTTTACCGCCGGTTGAGATTAATGGGAGACAGCTGTCCGACGGTGGTATTATCTGTTTAGTGCCTACACGATGCGCCCTGGAAGAAGGTGCCAATGTGGTTATTGCCGTAGCTGTAGATAGGGATATATCCTCAGTCTCAGGGCTTCAGACTGCTGTGGACATATATGTAAGGGCTGGCGAGATACAGGGTTTCTACCTGGAGAAATATGATCTGGAAGATGCCGATATTCTTATTAGGCCAGTGTTAGGTGGAATACATTGGACTGATTTTTCCCAATCAAGGGAGTTGATCTCCCTGGGGGAGTCAGCGGCTATAGATAACCTTCCTGAGATAAGAAGGTTGGCGAAACAAATGGCAAGGTGGAAATTAATGGACAGGATTAAAAAGTCAATTAAGGGATTTTTTAACAGTTCAGCCACTAAGGCACAAAGGCACAAAGAAGAGATATGAATTATAAAACTTTATCAAAAAGAGAAGAATCAATAGCTGAAAAACTGT
>CAZMUW010000113.1:0-5433 GCA_964569645.1 uncultured Desulfobacteraceae bacterium
TCCATTATTCCAACATTCCAACATTCCAATTGTGAGCGAAGCGAACTAAGTTCTAAGTGTCTAAAGTGCCTAAAATTTAAGTGCTTACAGTTAATGGATCATTTGGAATCCTACCCATAATTTTAGCTCACTTTTAACTTTGGTGATAATTATGACCCCTAATACTATAGACAGGGCCGATAGATACATCTTCAAGACATACAAGCGATCTCCCATCACGCTGGTTAAGGGAGATGGTTGCCTGGTATGGGATGAAAATGGTAAAGAATACCTTGACTTTGTTGGCGGAATAGCTGTCTGTGCCCTTGGACACAGCTCCCCTATAGTAAGCAAGGCACTGTGCGAGCAGTCAAAAAAACTCGTCCATGTCTCTAACCTTTTCTACACCCAGCCCCAAACAGAACTTGCCCAGATCTTAGTGGAGAACTCCTTTGCAGAAAAGGTATTTTTTTGTAACAGTGGTGCAGAGGCTAACGAGGCAGCCATAAAATTGGCCAGGCGTTACTCAAGAGAAAGATTTGGACCTCAGAGACATATAATAATATCCATGGACAATTCATTTCACGGCCGGACAATGGCCACCCTCTCGGCTACAGGTCAAGAAAAGATCAAAACAGGCTTCGAACCCTTCCTTGAAGGCTTTAGATATGTACCTTTTAACGATCTGGGCAATCTAAAATCCGCAATAGATGGATCTGTCTGTGCTGTAATGCTAGAGCCGATACAGGGTGAAGGTGGCGTTGTGCTGCCTGATCCTGATTACCTGAAAGGTGTCAGAGAGATCTGTAGAGAGTTTAATATCCTCCTGCTATTAGATGAGATTCAGGTCGGTATGGGAAGAACAGGAAGGCTCTTTGCTTATCAAAATTTTGGGATAACCCCTGATATAATGACCCTGGCTAAGGCCCTGGGTAATGGACTGCCCATAGGCTCTATGCTGGCTAAAGGGAAATTAACCGATACCTTTGGCCCTGGGAGTCATGCTACAACATTCGGGGGAACACCCCTGATTACAGCAGGTGCCCTGGCCGTTGTAAAAAGCCTTCTGAATGATGGCTGGATTGAAAATGCCAGAGAGATGGGAGAATATTTCAAAAATGAGCTAATTAACCTTCGGCAAAAGTATAGCATTATCAAGGATGTCAGGGGGTTGGGCCTTATACTTGGGTTACTTTTAGATATCGAGGGGACCCATATTGTAAATACATGCATGGAAAGGGGTTTTTTAATAAACTGTGTCCAGGAAAGAGTTCTCAGGTTTGTCCCTCCTTTGACCATAGGGAAAGGAGAGATTGACCTATTAATCAACTGCCTGGATGGGATATTCAAGGAAATTTAGATATAGAAGAAGGATGGGGAAACCCACTTCCCTAATCAGGGTAGAACAGAAGAATGTTATTAGTTATTAGTTATAAGTGTCTAACATACTTAAAGTTATTGATTGTGAATTTAGGAATTTAGGGATTGAGGAATAACAGGCGAAAGGCGAGCTACATACAACAAATAACGGACAGGAGTTACTCGGATTGTATTCACTTTAAACCCTGGCCCAGTCCTGGCCTATAGATTTAGTAGGCTGTCAAGCACGTACTGGCTTATAAACTTAGTAGGCTGATCAAAGCAAATAACACCAGGGCGGGCTTTAGGCACTTTAGCGCACTTTAGGCACTTATAATAAAGGAGGTCAAATTGATGAAAGATATGCCTAATATAGGTAATTTGCTTAAAAAGGCACAACAGCTTCAGGAGAAGATGGCAAAGCTCCAGGGAGAGTTAGGTGAAAAGACAATTGAGACATCGGCCGGGGGCGGAATGGTTACCGTTTTGGCAAATGGAAAACAGGAGATCATCTCTGTAAAGATTGATCCCGAGGTAGTAGATACAGATGATATTGAGATGTTAGAGGATCTTGTTTTGGCAGCGGTCAACGATGCCCTTTATCAGGCAAAGCAGATGGTCAGTGAGGAGATGACCAAGTTGACCGGCGGAGTAAAGATACCAGGCATGATGTAAAATTTGGTCTATTGGGTTTACACTGTTTATTGGGTTAATACCTTCTACACTATAATCAGTCAACACAACAGACACAATAAACTTGACAAACACAATGAGCTTTATCAGGAAGTTATGGGGATTTATCCGCCATCACTGGGCAGATTAATTGAACAATTTAGCAAATTTCCTGGCATTGGAAAGAAATCAGCAGAGAGATTAGCCCTTTATGTCTTGAGGAGTCCAAAAGAGCTCGCTGAGGGACTCGCCCAGAGCCTTTTAGAGGTAAAAGAAAAGATCAGATTCTGTTCCATCTGCTTCAATCTTACCGATAAGGATCCTTGTTCCATATGTGGCGATCAAAGAAGGGCAAATGGCACTCTGTGCGTTGTTGAAGGGCCTGGAGACCAGTTGGCCATTGAAAAATCAGGGTCTTTTAAAGGTAGATATCATGTTCTTCAAGGGGTCCTTTCCCCCTTAGATGGGATTGGAATAGAGGATCTACGTATAGCAGAGCTCATGTCACGCATGAGAAAGGAAAATATCAAGGAGGTTATACTGGCTATCAATCCAACCGTGGAAGGGGAGGCTACCGTTTCATATCTGGCCGATCTCTTGAAGGGAAAGGGTGTGATTGTTACAAGAATCGCCTTAGGTATTCCCCTTGGTGGTGACCTCAAATATATAGATAGCATGACCCTGAAAAGGTCCATGGACAACCGATCCCCCTATGCTTCATGATCTCAAGATCAGCTATCAAGAACCTGCTTGCCAGAGTCATCCTCCCTCTCCCATTCCTCCAACTTCAGCCTGTTTGCCCTCCTCTTTCTCAGATAACCAAGGATAAAGACGATGGTGACCAAAAACCACAGGGCTGTGGTACTGGTAATTATGGGGATCCAGCTGAACCTCAATTTTAGGTAGTTCTTCCACAAATCCTCTAGCTCTTTCCACCTAATACCATAAACCTCCATCAGAACCTCTTCCAATCCCTTTCCTCCACTATATTCCTTGATAAATCGGTGGAAACTCTCTTTACTGTATTGGCTTATCAAAAAAGAAATAAGGTAAAAGCTCTCTGAATAAGCTAGCTCTGCCCTGTCCGCCTCCCGGGGAAAGGAATGGGTTATCTCCGAAAGGGGGATAAGCGAGTCGGTGAGGACTGCCCGTGTTATAGTAGAAACCCTGGAAAGGTTCCATTCCCTGGATTCATACATGGCCAATCCCTCATCCAACCACCGGGGGACCCTTTCCCTCCCCCTAAAGGCCCTGCCCACGGCGATATGAGTGAATTCGTGCCTGAAGACCTTTCTCAAATCTATATGCCCCCTCTTAGCAGCCCTGGGGGATTTCATGATTATAAGATTTAGGCCGGGGTAAGCTACTCCCACCGACCAAGAGGGGATCTCTCTTCTTGGTTGGATTTCTTGAAACTTCCTGGATGAGGGAGCGAGATAGACCTTAGTTCTCTCCTCAAAGTCAATACCCAGATCCTCCATAATTCTTCTTCTCAATCCCTCAGCCTGATCAATTAAGGATCTCATTAATCTTTCATCCTGGGATTGAAAATAGAAGACAAAGTGAGCGGTGCTGATCCCCATATAATCGGAAGTAGAACCCACTAACGGGGTAAAAAGGTTCAGGACGATTATGGCAAAACAGTATCTAATCCTTGGCAAAATAATTAGGGACATGTCAAAATCCTTCCGGCTGAAACCGGACTCTATCCTAAAAATGGATACTGTCTATGCCTATAGTCTTTCCTGAATAGTAGGCGTTCACAGGTTCATCTAAAGGGTTCAGAGAACCCCTGAACCCGTGAACGGTTACAGAACTAGAAAGGACTACAAGTAGAGAATTGGCTTTAGCCCCTTACGTCTCCGGGTTGCTTCCAAAACACCAACCGCCCCTGTCATCATATTATCCCCTAAGGGCGATCCAAACACAATCGGCAACCGGGAGTTCTCTAACAACCTGCGTTTCGGGCCAGTGGCGACAATGATTTCTGCGGCTTGAAACCCAAATGATTTGCGGATATAAGCGCCATGCCCCCCTTCTTCCAATATCTGTTTATGCTCCAATTTTCCGTCAGCCAGCTCACCTATTAAAGATTCCAATCTTTCAAGGGTTATGTCATGAGTGTGGTATTCAAAAAATCCGGCGATTTCTCCTCCCTCTATGGCAGCGCCTATTGTATGAGAGGTAGCCACATCTAAAATCAGCACCTTCTCTTTTGGCTTTGCCTGGGGATCCATGGTCGCCCCCAAGATGGCTGCCATCCCGCTGTCCATGACATAGATTTCATCGGTGGGCAACATCTTGGCACTCTCTGCAATTGAGGTGAGGCGGCTCAAAGTGACCGGGACCTCATCATTTTTGTAAAGCAAGGCATGGGGAAAAGGATTGCCATCTAAGGTGGCCTTAAAAATATCATGGCGGTAATCTAAGTGGGATACTCCTTCAGGTGGCGTTCCATGGTCCTGGGCACAGATACCAACCACATCAAATGAAAAGGAAACACCCAATCCTTTTAAGATGTGCTTCAACCTTTCTACTTCCAGATCTCCAATAGTTAGAGCACTATATCTTTTGTTATGTCGTAGATCTTCTGCTTCTGTATCCTCAATAATTTTGATGCCCCAAGAGCGCACTTTCTCCAAATTGTGGTGGACTGTGGCGGCTGACGAAACGGACATGATGACTTCAGCCTCCTGTGCCCGCTGCCTCAAGACCTTTGATATGGGTCCCCCGCCCATCTCGTTTCCAGTGATCAAGAGATTTTCCGGAAGGTCTGCCGCCTTTTCGGCCAGATACAGCACAGGAGATTTAGCAACCGCCTTGTAGTGTAACCCGGATTCCGTATCATGGTAAAGGACATCCATGGTTCCGGCTCCAATATCCAGGATTAAAAATCTACTCATAGATATAGCTCTCCCTAATAATATGAATTGCAGAAAAAAATATCACTACTCAATAATCTTACCATTTTAGCGCCATATATAAAACACTTTCCATTTTGTGTGTGTGAGAAAACAGGCACATCCATAAAAAACACGAATTCTTAATACGTTAGGTGGCTTCAGGCAAACAAAACAACTATTCATCAATCTTTATAAATGATTTCAATAATGTTTCAAAATTTTCAATAAAGAAAAGTTGTTGGAGATCTGGGGTCTATCTGAAAATTGGTGGGGCAGAGAAAGTCTTAGTTAAGCTGCTGGCAAAAGGGGAAGGGCAAAGGGCTAAAGGTGATTGTATTTCAAATGAAGGTTCAGGTCAATTTGAGTCTGGCAAGAAAGCTTAAGGACAGGACCAGATACATGTTGATTTCTTGTTTCTTATTAGCTAAAGTATCCCTATAAATTTTTCCGCTATTGGCAGTAAGGCCAGAGTTCGTCAAATGGTTAAATGGTCTATTAGTTAAATAGTTGTTATCATTAG
>CAZMUW010000114.1:0-5432 GCA_964569645.1 uncultured Desulfobacteraceae bacterium
TACTGTGAGCTTGGAGCTATGAGCTTGTTGCTCTCTGCTCTATGCGCATAGTTTTACTCATATTTGGGAGGTTTCTTTCACCTGTAAAGGAGGGTGCAATGTTTACCCCGCCTGCCCAGTTAAATGTTTTTGATTTTTTATTTAACCGGGGTGGAATGCCTGCCCTGTGAAATGCCTTTTTCTATTTCACTGAGGCTCCATGCTCCATGCTCCATGCGCCATGCTTCCTATTCCACTGGGGTTTACCCCGTAGAATTCTTTCTCCGCCTGCCTTTTAGCCAAAAGTGACCGTATCGGCGGGGATCGCCTCAATTTAGTTCACCGGGGCGGTGTTATCACACTGGGGGGAACCATATTTCACTGGGGAATCATGAAAGGGATGCTATAAAACCCCGTTATCTCAAACTGAGAGCGGGGTTTTTCTTTTTGTTGCTAAATTCTCGCTTATTAAATAATCTAAACAGACCAGGAGTAGACCTAACCCTTCGGCATCTTAACCGTTAAATCTAAGTAGGTCGAGAAAGGAACATGCCAAAAATGAAAACCCATCCGGATACAGAACGTTTTTCAAGGTATCAATCAGTTGTTAGCATTCTGTTATCGAAGTAATCCTTTTATAAGCCTGATATTTATAAGACACTGAAAGATGAAGAAAAGGCCTTTATAGGCCGGGTAATCAGCGAATTGGTTAGTGATGGTTATTTAATTAAAAATGGGTTAAAGTCAAAACCTAAATATTCCTGGGCAGCCAAAAAAGAGGAATTCGATGCTGGGCGGTGGATTGATCAGCGGGTTTTTACTGCCACAGTTAAAAGGTCTCCTTCAGCAGATCGCCCCAGGGAACGTCTTCTGCGATTAGGGCCATCAGAACTCAAGACTTCGGAACTCTTGGCGATCTTGATTCGCTCTGGTCTCCACGGTGAATCAGCTATGCAGGCCGGCGAAAAACTGGCGGCTCTTTTTGGTAACGATCTTACAGGCCTATCTCTCAAAGCGAGAGGAGAACTGAAACAGATCAGTAAAGCAATAGGGGAGACTGCCTATTGTCAAATAATGGCCGCTCTCGAGCTGGGCAAAAAATTGGCAAATCAGGAGGTGGCTGAAACAAGCCAAGGTCATAAGATAAGCAACACATCTGACGCCCTGATCTATTGTAAACAAAATTTTATGAGACTGGCGCAAGAAGCCAAACGCGAGGAATTCCATGTGGTCTTGCTGGATGAAAAGCACTATGTCATAAAAACAGCGCAGGTCACAGTTGGGATTTTAAATAAAAGCCTGGCCCACCCCCGCGAAGTCTTCAAGCCTGCCATTCAAGAGTCGGCCTCGGCCCTTATTCTCGTGCACAACCATCCCAGCGGTGATCCCACACCCAGCCAGGACGATAAAACGATCACGAAGGAGCTAAAAGTTGCTGCTGAAATACTGGGCCTTCGGATTCTTGATCATATCATCTTAGGCAAAGAAAAAGTCCTTAGCATGTCAGAGGAAAGGATAATGTAACCTCTCAACAAGGGACAATGGCCATGAACGATGTTGACATGAATGAGGCACAGACACGCAAAACCCTTATAGATAAGGCTCTTTCGCAGGTAGGGTGGGGTCCGATTGTTCCTTTCCAGCAAGGCATCCGCTATTCCCACGCATCCGTTGAGGAATACCCCACTGAAAAAGGCCCGGCTGATTACCTGTTATTCCATGAAGGCAAGGTGCTGGCTTGTGTTGAGGGCAAAAGAATAAGAATAGGGCCGCAGAATGTCCTTCAGCAGGCTAAAAGATATGCTCAGGGGTTTCCGGATGGCGCTTACTCTCTCGGCTCCTTTGGAGAATACCGCCTCCCCTTTGCCTATTCCACCAATGGAAAAATCACCTGGTTTCAAGATCTACGTGACCCAATGAACCTCTCAAGAAAGGTTACCGCTTTTCACACGCCTCAGGCGCTCATGGAGATGTTGAACAAGAACGAACCTGCTGCCAAGGAGTGGCTTAAAGAAAATGAAATAGACAACGAATATTTATGGCCTTTTCAAATTGAAGCCATTAAAGCCATAGAAAAAGCCATCATGGATCGCAGGCGACACATGCTAATAGCCATGGCCACAGGTACAGGAAAAACCTTTACCATAGCCAATTTGATCTACCGCTTGATGAAGTCAGGACTTGCTAAACGTATCTTGTTTCTGGTAGATCGAAGGGCCTTAGCGGCCCAGGCCGTGAGCACTATGGCCAGTTTTGAGGCCGAACCTGGCCTGAAGTTTGATCAGATTTATGAAGTTTACAGTCAAAAAATCCGGAGGGAAGATCTGGATGAAGATGTTAAATTCGATCCTAAGGTTCTGCCGACAGAATATCTGACCAATCCGGATACCAAACATAGCTTTGTCTATGTCTCTACCATTCAGCGCATGCGGATCAACCTATTTGGGAATGAGGGTATGTTCCGCTCCTTGTCCCGGGATCAGGATGACGACTCTGATGCCTCCAAACTTGATATTCCAATCCATGCCTTTGATGTTATCATTGCAGATGAGTGCCACCGTGGTTACACCGCCCAGGAAGAAAGCAAATGGCGTGAGGTGTTGATGCATTTCGATGGGATAAAAATTGGCCTCACAGCTACACCAGCATCCCACACCACTGCCTTTTTCAAAAAGATTGTCTTTAGCTATGACTATGAGCGGGCTGTCAGTGAGGGCTATCTTGTGGACTATGATGCCATAGCCATCCATTCGGATATTACCATTAAAGGCGTCTTTCTTGAAGAAGGGGAGGAGGTCGAACTGATAGATACCAAAACAGGTCAGCTTTCTTTTGAAACCCTGGAAGATGAAAGGGAACTTCCTGCGCCCACCACAGAAATCGACTGGTCAGCGCCAGATAGAAACAGAAAGATAGTCCAAGAAATTAAAAAGTATCTCTTGGATCAGGAAGAACAATTAGGCCATTTTCCAAAAACCCTGATCTTTGCCCAGAATGATATCGAGCATATCTCCCACTGTGACTCATTAGTTGAAATCTTGAGGGAGGAATTCAACAGAGGGGATGATTTTGTCCAGAAAATAACCGGAAGCCCATCTGTGGACAGACCCCTTCAAAGAATCCGCGAGTTCAGGAACCGTCAAAATCCGGGTATTGTGGTTACTGTGGATATGCTTTCCACGGGTGTGGATGTCCCCAGGATAGAGAATATTGTTTTCTTGCGGCCTGTGAAATCCAGAATTCTCTTTGAACAGATGATGGGCCGGGGGACCAGGCTCTGTCTGGAGATCCATAAAAGCCATTTTACGGTCTTTGATTGCTTCAACGGCACCCTTCTGGAATACTTCCGCAAGATAACCGGCATCACAGCAGAGGCCCCGCTCAAGGCAATAAAAACTATCCGGGAAATCGTCCAGGCCATAGCAGATAATGAGGATAGAGAATACAATATTGGGGTTTTATCCAAGAGGCTGCATCGTATATCCAAAAATATAACTCAAGGAGGCAGACTCCAATTCAAATATATCCTGGACTGTGATATAGCCGAATTTGCTCAATCCCTGCACCAGAGTCTTGAGCAGCAATGGGAGCAAACTATTAAGACATTACAAAGCGAAGATTTTCTAGATTTGTGTGGAAATTACCCGCGTCCAAAGAAGAAATTTCTCCGGACTGATACAGTTGACGATTTTGTGATCTCAAAAATTATTTTCAGATCAAAGGACGGCAGAGAGCTCGGTCCACAGGATTATATTCAGGAATTTGAAAAATTCGTAAAAGCGAATCCAGTGCATATGGAGGCATTGGAAATCCTCTTGAATCGCCCCAAAGACTTTGATGCCGGCCAGTTGAAGGCCTTGCGGAATACCCTCGTTAGGCAACCGGATGATTTGGTTGACAAATTTACTGAAAAAAATCTCCGCCGGGCCTACAATAAGGAACTGGCAGATATTATCTCCATCATACGTCACGCAGCAACAGGCGGAGAATTGCTTACCATAGAACAAAGGGTCAATAAGGCCCTGATGAAGGTCAAATCTGATCGTGCCTTTACAGAAGAACAGGAGAAATGGCTGGCATTAATCAGAACACACCTCATCGAAAACCTGTTGATGGAGAAGGAAGACGTGGATTATTTGCCCATTTTTACCCGTGAAGGCACTTCATGGGGTAAATTGAACAAGGTTTTTGGAGGTGAGTTGGAAACAATCATCCATGAGATTAACGAGGCCATAGCGGCCTGATGCTAAATATTATTCAGACAGGAATTACAGGATAAAGGGAATATAATATTCTTCCTTCAAAAGATGTTGCCGATGAAGAATTTGGCAACTTGAAATCACAATTTGTGATTTCAAAAAGCTATAGACTATGTAACAGAATCACAATCTGGTATTATGAAAAGGGCAGTTTGATTGCTAATGAGGTGTCATCATTATGAATGAAAAAGCGGTTATCCCAGTTGAGCAAATTGAAAGTATTATCCTCTTAATACGTGGGCAGAAGGTGATTTTGGATGCTGATCTGGCTGGATTGTATGGGGTAGAGACAAAAATCCTGAACAAGGCTGTAAAGCGCCATTTAGATAGATTCCCTAAGGATTTTATGTTTCAACTCACGACTGAAGAGGTAAAAAACTTGAGGTTCCAAATTGGAACCTCAAGTAGAATACATGGTGGTCGTCGTTACCTGCCTTACGCATTCACCGAGCAAGGCGTGGCTATGCTTTCCGGTATATTGAATAGTACAAGGGCGGTTCAAGTCAACATTGAGATTATGCGAGCCTTTGTTCGACTACGACAAATGCTTTCTGCACATAAGGATCTTGAGCGAAAGCTAATTGCATTAGAGAAGAAATATGATAAGGAATTCAAGGTTGTCTTTGATGCGATCCGCGCCTTGATGGCACCACCTGAAAAACCCCGAAAAAAAATTGGTTTTCAGGTCAAAGAACGCCGTGCCGCATATGGCAAACGAACCAAAAGAAAGAAAATATTAAATTAGACAGGATTCACACGATAAACATGATAAAAGTTATAAATAAAACATCCTGAATATCCTGTTAATCTTGTCAAAAAAAGGATCTTTATGACCGACATTGTAGGCAAACTCTGGGGATTCTGTCATACCTTGCGACATGACGGGATCGATTACGGCGATTACATTGAGCAGTTGACCTACCTCCTGTTTCTCAAGATGATCGAGGAAAAAGGCGCAGAAGTCCCTCCAAAATATTCATGGCCTGTATTAAGGGAAAAATCGGGCACAGAACTCACAGAACACTACATGGACACCCTCCGGGAGCTGGGGAAGCAAAGGGGCATGTTGGGAGACATCTATGCCGGCGCCATATCTCGATTCAGTAACCCAGTAAATCTCAAGCGTCTGGTCAATCTTATTGATGAGATTGAATGGACCGGCCTCAATGTGGATGTAAAGGCTGCGGCCTATGA
>CAZMUW010000115.1:0-5405 GCA_964569645.1 uncultured Desulfobacteraceae bacterium
AGAAGGAAGGGCCAGAGGATGTCATGAGGATATCCAGGGTCATCGGACCGCTCATAGATAAGACAGCAGAAGAGATCTTCATCTCCTGCAAGACAAGGCTCTTGACCGAGCCAATCACCTGCATTGTGCCTGCCCGCCACCTGCCCGCTCGTGCATAGCAGTGGCAGGCGGGTCGCTCTCGCTCAGGCGAGGCGGGCGGGAGCGAAGGAAATAAGTTCCTCTCTTTCATTTCTGGCATTATTATTGCTTAACATTTAGTATGATCAGGCTCATACAGAAAGAGGCTCAAGATGAAGATCACAAATCTCGCAGAAGGATACACTGCCTATACATCGAACGCTTATCTTCTAACCGGAGACTATAATAAGCCTGATGACATCAATGCCTTGATCGATACGGGGCGGGATCCGATTATTATCGAGAATCTTTTGAAGATGGCCAAAGGGGTTGGTAAACGCCGAGTAGAACGGGTTGTCATAACTCACTCTCGCTATGACCACAAAGAACTGTTGCCACGGATCAAAGAGATGTTCAATCCGACGGTCTACGCCTATTCAACTGAATCCGGCTGTGATAAGACACTTAAGAACGGCGATAGGATTAGACTTGCTGACAGTACCTTTGAGGTACTCTATACCGGTGGCCATACCGAGGATTCAATTGGCCTTTATTGCAGACAGGAGGGTGTCTTTTTCTCCGGTGATGCACAGATGAAAATCACGTCGAGCAGCAGTGACTATGTCGATGAGGAATATTTCCTCAATACTTTATTTTATCTAGCCTGCAATAGATTGGATACTATTTACCCAGGACACGGCCCTCCCATTTCCAACCAGCACCAGAGCTGGATTATTGATTCCCTGCTTTGGGTCAAGCGTGGCCAGGCACTGAGAGAAATGGAGTCGGAACGCAAGAACTGGGAAGACCATCAGAAGGTCCGGTGGTAATCTCTATATGCCCCTCCCCGGCAAACAACGCCGGCTTCAACGCCCCATAGGAGAGTACTTCATAGAACAGGGATTTCTTTGTGCTCGAGAGATAGCGAATTCTTATCAATGAATAATCTTTTTTTTAGAAACTGGCCGGTATACGATTCCTTGATGGCAGCAATCTCCTCAGGTGTACCGCTCCCAACAATATAACCTCCCTTCTCTCCTCCCTCCGGACCCAAATCAATTATACGATCGGCTGATTTTATTATATCCATATTATGCTCTATTACTACCACGGTGTTTTCCAGATCGACCAGATGATTTAAGACATCCAGGAGCTTCTGTATGTCTGCGAAATGCAGGCCTGTGGTAGGCTCATCCAGGAGATACAGGGTTCTTCCTGTATTTTTCTTCCCCAACTCTTTGGCCAGCTTTATCCTCTGTGCCTCACCACCAGAAAGAGTGGTGGCGGGCTGCCCAAGTTTTATGTATCCAAGGCCAACGTTATAAATGGTCTCTAACTTACCCCTGATCTGGGGAATAGGGGAAAAAAATTGCATGGCCTCCTCTACCGTCATATCCAGCACATCTGCAATATTCTTTCCTCTATACCGTATCTCAAGGGTATCCCGGTTGTACCTCAGCCCCTTACAAACATCACAGGTAACATACACATCCGGCAGGAAATGCATCTCGATCTTGATAACCCCATCACCTTTACAGGCCTCGCACCTTCCGCCATCTACATTAAAGCTGAACCTGCCTGACTTATATCCCCTGACCCGGGATTCCGGTAGCCTCGAGAATAGCTCCCGGATATGGGTAAATGCCCCGGTATAGGTAGCCGGGTTGGACCTGGGGGTTTTTCCGATAGGACCCTGATCTATGTTAATAATCTTGTCCAGATATTCCACACCCTTTATCCTCTTCATCCGGCCAACCCTTTCCTTTGAACGGTACAGTTTCTGGGCCAGGGCGGGATAGAGAGTCTGGTTTATCAGGCTGCTCTTGCCGGAGCCCGAAACCCCTGTAATACAGGTAAAGGTTCCCAGAGGGATGGCAACATCCATACCTTTAAGGTTATTTTCTGCTGCACCTTCAATAATTATCTGTTTTTCATTACCTTTTCTTCTAACCTCGGGAACAGGAATGGAGAGCCTTCCTGAAAGATACTGACCGGTCAATGACCCCTCATCTTTAATTATATCGGCAGGCGTGCCGGTACATATAACATGACCCCCCATCTGGCCGGCCCCCGGTCCCATATCCACAATGTAATCCGCCGAGAGGATGGTCTCAGGATCATGCTCTACAACCAGCACCGTATTACCCAACCCCTTCAATCGTTTGAGGGTGCTTAAGAGTTTATTATTGTCCCGGTGGTGTAATCCGATGCTCGGCTCATCCAGGACATACAATACGCCAGATAGACCTGAGCCGATCTGAGTCGCCAGCCTGATCCGCATCTCTTCTCCACCTGAAAGCGTTGATGTAGACCTATCAACAGAAATGTAGTCGAGGCCCACATTCTTTAAAAAGCCGAGCCTTTTAGTTATCTCTTTAAGTATTTGCCGCCCTATTATCTCCTCTTTTTCTGTCACCTTTAGCCCCTGAAAATATTCCAGGGCCTTATCAATAGAGAGGGAGGTGACATCAGAGATGGATCTTCCGCCTACCTTTACAGCAAGACTCTCAGGCCTTAATCTGGCTCCATTGCATTGGGGGCAGGGTCTGATATTCATGAACCGCTCTATCTCTTCCCTGGAAATGGAAGAATCTGTCTCATGGTATCTCCTGTTGAGATTTGGTATAATGCCCTCAAAGGGTTTCTCATAAGAATGACGCCTATCGTCTCTGTCAAAATAGAAGCCGATCTTCTCTTTTCCTGAGCCATAAAGAAAGGCATTTTGAACATGCTCTGGGATTTCCCCAAAAGGTGTGTATATATCAATCTGATAATGCTGGGCGAGGGAGTCCATCATCTGTTGAAAATATATCGAGTGCCTATCCTTCCATGGTGCAATTGCTCCATCCCGTAAGGAAAGGCCCGGATCCGGAACGATTAACTCCGGATCAAAATACATCTTGGCTCCAAGCCCGCCACATTCCGGACAAGCACCTAAGGGATTGTTAAAGGAAAACATCTGGGGGGTTAATTGTGGAAGGCTAAAACTACATACCGGACACGATGCCCTCTGGCTGAAGAGATACTCTCTCTCGCCCAGGAGATCCACAATAGCAACTCCATCCGATAGAGTAAAGGCCAGCTCCAAGGAATCGGTAAGCCTCCTCCCTATAGTCTTGCTTACAATTAATCTATCAATAACTATCCTAATAGAATGTTTCTTGTTCTTATCAAGGGAGATGTCAGAGTCAAGCAGCATGGTATCTCCATCCACCTGGACCCTTACAAAGCCCTCCTTTCTCAAACGTTCAAATAAACTGGCGTGTTCCCCTTTCCTACCGTCTACCACAGGGGATAAGATCTGGATCTTGCTTTGATCCTCAAACCTCATAACCTGATCAACAACCTGTTGAATAGACTGGGATGTGATAGGAAGGTCACATTTTGGACAAAAGGGATGCCCAATTCGGGCAAATAGAAGCCTCAAATAATCATAGATCTCTGTGACAGTACCCACCGTTGACCTGGGGTTTTTGCTGGTAGTCCTCTGCTGAATAGAGATGGCAGGAGAAAGACCTTCAATGGAATCTACATCTGGCTTATCCATCTGTTCCAGGAATTGCCTGGCATAGGTAGAAAGTGACTCTACATACCTCCTCTGGCCCTCAGCATAGATTGTATCAAAGGCAAGGGTTGATTTACCGGAGCCAGACACTCCTGTAATAACAACCAATCTGTTTCTGGGGATAGTAACGTCTATATCTTTAAGATTATGCTGCCTGGCCCCCCTGATAACTATATCCTTTGAAGACATATGTGCCCGTTGCTCGTTACTGGTTACTCGTTACTGGTTAACAGACTACACAGTATGTTTGGCTTCTTTCGTAAAAAAGCTGAAATGACATAATCATCGTTAACCGGTTACCGGTGAACGTTACCTGTTATTTATAGTCTTATGAGTTCTTAACTTAAACTTTCAACTTAAATACGAAAGAGGGTATGTTTGGTTTGCTGTGTTTCTTGTGTTTACTTTAGGCACTTTAGCTCACTTTAGTCACTTTAGTCACTTTAGTTCACTTTAGCTCACTTTAAACTTTAGTCACTTTGGGTTTTCCTTTCCTTTTCCTACTCCTGGCTATCCTGGCAGCCATCTTTATGGCAGCCACAAGACTGGATGGATCAGCTCCACCTTTTCCGGCAATATCATAAGCTGTACCATGGACAACAGAGGTCCTTATAATAGGGAGACCAAGGGTTATATTTACTGCATCAGAAAAATGGAGCAATTTCACCGGGATCGACCCCTGATCATGGTACATGGCAACAACCGCATCAAACCTGCCATTAATAGCATGATAAAATATGGTATCTGCTGGAAAAGGTCCATCTACTAATAGGCCACCATTTTTGGCCTCTTCCACTGCCGGTCTTATGATCTCCTTATCTTCCGGACCAAATAAGCCTGATTCCCCGGCATGCGGATTCAAGGCAGCCACAGCCACATGAGGCCTTTTAACACCAAAAATCCTTTCTAAGGCATGGCAGGTTATTTTAATCGTTGTTACTATCAGTTCCTTATTCAACCTTTGAGGGACCTCCCTTAAGCCACAGTGGATGGTCACAAGAGATACCCTTAGCCTGCCACCTGCCAGCATCATAACGCAATCCTTTGTATGAGTAAGATGGGCCATAAGCTCGGTATGTCCGTCAAATCTATAACCAGCCAGGTGCATAAGCTCTTTTTTAATTGGACAGGTAACCATTGCCGATACCTGACCGCTCATATTAAGCTCTACTGCCTTCATTATATAATCAACCATGGCCTTTCCACCCTTGAGAGTAGCTTGCCCTGGTATAAAGGAATCCTCCTTTAGATTTGAAACAGGTATAACATCAATCAGCCCTGGCCTTCCTCTAAGGTCTAAAGGGGTGGATATCAAGTGAAAGGAAAGGGCTCCAACCTCTTTGGATACCATCCTGAGGGCACCTATATCCCCCAGAATAATAGGCCTGCATACCTGGTAAATATCATCTCTCAGCAAACCCTTAAGGATTATTTCGGGTCCTATTCCGGCAGGGTCACCCATGGTTATGGCTATAAGAGGAAGATCATTCATCAAAAAAATTCCATCCATATCTTTTTAATAAGATTTTATTATCTTCTGCCTGGTAATCCTATGTCAATATAAATCCATAACCGTTCAAATCATCTCTGAGACCTCTGCCCCCCTAACTCCCTCCCACCAGGTTCCCTCCCCCTTGACCTAACTATTACCCATAAGTCCTCTCTTCTTGGGGAGGCATAGAGGGGGGACTAAGCTGTGAGATAGTATTCGGGAGGTATTTGA
>CAZMUW010000116.1:0-5404 GCA_964569645.1 uncultured Desulfobacteraceae bacterium
ATCACATGCTTTGGGCCAGTTTTTATTGGTTTAAAAATGGGATTTCCTATCCTATCAAGATACAATCCATCAGTTAAGAGGGGAAAGGATGGGGTCCCCTTAGAACCAGGGGCAATA
This sequence comes from uncultured Desulfobacteraceae bacterium, assembly GCA_964569645.1. Taxonomy (GTDB): domain Bacteria; phylum Desulfobacterota; class DSM-4660; order Desulfatiglandales; family B25-G16; genus JABXJZ01. The sequence goes on from CAZMUW010000116.1 coordinate 118, forward strand.
TTAGTGGCGATGGGCAATTTAAAGGAGATGCACGGGGGATATCCCCACCCAGATCATTTGTTATGGAAAAAACTATCCCCAGGGAAAGGCCAAAAGACCTAGCCGTCTATTTTCTTAACCCTTGGCCTTAGCCTTTGCCTGGGCAATTAACTCATCCTCGGTTTTTACATGCTCCAGTGTCTTTGGCTTGACGTGATCAGGCCTTTCTTCTAAGCCATATTTCCACTTCAAGAATTGCTCACCTGTAGTAGGATAAAGGGCATAGGTAAGGAGATCTTCCTCGGTTTTGGCTAGATCCCCTATCTTTTTTCGATCCTCCTCAAGCTCCGGTTCGATAAAATCTGCAGCCCTCCCCGTAATCGGTGTCTCACCTCTTTTGTAACCTTTCAGTATCTTTTTCTGAACCTCTGGGTCAACGGGTGTGGGTGTCTTTCCATAAAGTCCATATACCAGATCTTTGACTTGGGTTGTTATCATCTTATATTTCCCGAGTAGTACATTTAATACCGCCTGAACCCCAACAATCTGGGAAGTAGGGGTAACCAGAGGAGGAGTTCCCAACTCCCTTCTGGTGTTAGGTATCTCGGCATGGACCTCAGAGAGTCTGTGGAGGGCATTGGCCTCTTTAAGCTGGCTTACCAGATTGGAAATCATCCCGCCAGGTATCTGGTGGGCAAGAACCCCCGTATCTATAACTGCCATTTTATTGGTAGCAAGATAATCTCTGTATTTTGGTGCAATCGTTTCAAGGTGATCGTTTAACTCAAGAAGCTTGTCTAAATCAAAACCAATATCCCGTGAGGTGCCTTGAAGGGTAACTACCAGAGGCTCTATGGCTGGCATAGCAGTTCTCATGGCAAATGGGGCAAGGCATGTATCAACAATATCCACACCTGCTTCAATAGCCTTCAAATAGCTCATTGATGCCATTCCGCTGGTATAGTGGGTATGTAAGTGAAGGGGGACCTTGATCTCTTTCTTGAGTTCAGTGATAAGCTCATAGATATCATAAGGTGCAACAAGCCCGGCCATATCCTTGATACGGATGGTATCAGCCCCCATCTCTTCTAACTGTTTGCATTTTGATGTGAAATATTCTAAATTAAACACATCACCACCTAAAGTTCGTTCGGTAAGGGAATAACAGATGTTCCCCGAAAAGTGCTTCCCGTTGGCCTTTATCCTTTCTACAACGGTCTGAAAATTCCTCCAATCATTTAGGGCATCAAAGACCATGAATATATCAATCCCTACATCGCAGGCCTTATCCACAAATGCCCTGGCCACATCGTCTGCATAATTTCTGTAGCCCACAAGGTTCTGGCCCCTCAGCAACATAGAAAATGGGGTCTTCTTTAGGTATTTTTTGAGTGTCCTCGGCCTTTCCCACGGGTCTTCTGCCAAAAATCTGTGCATTGTATCAAATGTTGCCCCTCCCCAGACCTCCATGGACCAGAAACCAATATCGTCCATTTTCTCAGCAATCGGAATCATATCCTCGGTCCTCATTCTAGTAGCCAGATTGGACTGGTGGCCATCCCTGAAGGTCATATCCTGGATCTTAAGCGGGTTTTTTGGTCCTTCTTTCATCACACTATTCATTTTAAAACTCCTTTCTATATTGATGGTTAAAAACTTGCAGATTAATTGAACACATTATATTTACTATATTACATTAGTCAAGAACATCCTGAACCCTTTCTTCGCCTTTAAGCTTACTGCCTTTGCCTTAGCCAACAAAGGATGAACTTAGCTCGCTTCGCTCCCGCCCGCCTCGCCTGAGCGAAGGCGATGGCGGGCGGGCAAAATTGGAATGTTGGAATCCGACAATTTAGGGATTTAAGGATTAGGGATTGATTGATCTTCAATTCCTGAATTCCTAAAATTCATACTAAATGCATTATTCCATGTGCGAGGCAAAAACTCAAGCCTCAAAAAATCCCTTTATTTTCAATAAGTTGTAGAATTTCCGAGACGTTATAATAGTTGTTTCTTGTAAAAGGTGAGTTTAGTAATAAAATATAAAATATAAAATATTGACACTAAAAATTCTATCTGGTATCTTTAAACCTTATTAAGGGGCTGTAGCTCAGATGGGAGAGCGCATGACTGGCAGTCATGAGGTCAGGGGTTCGATCCCCCTCAGCTCCACCAATAAAATCGATAAGTTAGCTGGTAGCTGTCATAGATAATGTTAAAAACGTGACATTTTTGTGACAATTCCCATTGACAGAGGCGGTTAGTCCACTTAAAAGATTGGCTGCCTTCTTTTTCTGCTCCAGGAAGCAAGGAAACCACTGCATGGGTCCATCTCCTTTATGGCGCGGACCTCTTTTTCAGACTAGATTCAAGATAGTTCCTCAGGTTGTACTCCTGATTGTTAATACCCAACTTCCTTCTGATATGTTTACGATGAGTTTTGACCGTGCTTGGGGAAATGTGCAAGTGGTTGGCTATTTCTTCAGTCGTTAAACCATTTTTTATCAGAGAGGCAATACGCAATTCGGTAAAAGAAAGGGATGTGGCTATCTTTATGTCGGCAGCTAATCCCGAAGTCAAATCTTCCAGGTGACTGACGAGCATACTCAGCTCAGCTTCATATCTTCTCAGATTTTTGTCACGCTGAAGGCTTTCTATAATAGGGATAATCAAGGACCTTGTTTTAAGGACGATACGTTTCTCAGTTTCTTCCTTCTCTATAGCTATATTTTGAGCCAGTACCGTCAGTGCCTTATTGGTTTCCATGAGTTTCCTGTTAAGATTCTCCAATTTTTCTTCATGATCTAAGAGATCAGCCTGACTGCGTTCCAGGTTTTTAAGCGTTTTCTTGTACTCCAGTTCGGTTTCTTGAATATGCAAGGCACGGCTCACCGAATAGGAAAGCAGCTCCATATCAATGGGCTTTTCCAGGAAATCAAAGGCGCCCAACCTGAGGGCTTTGATGGCAAGTTCTTTGTCGGCATGACCTGTTATTATTATTATTTTTATATCGGAGGAAACCTTTCGTATCTCTGGTATTAAATCGAAACCGGATTTTTCGGGCATAAAAACATCCAGGAGTATAAGACGGTAAAAGCTACTTTTTACCTCATCTATGACCCTTAACGATTGGTTAATGCTTTTTGCCTTTATTCCCAAGGAGGAAACCATCGATACTAGAATCTCACATAACATGGGTTCATCATCAACAATCAGAATTTGGGCAAACTCGTTAGTTCCCATTGACATTACACCCATAACCAGGTTAAGTGCCTAAAGTTTAAAGTGCCTAAAGTGCCTAAAGTTAAAGGAACAAAAATGACCATCACATGCTTTTGGCCAGTCTTTATTGGTTTAAAAATGGGATTTCCTATACTATCGAGTTAGGAACTGGATATTTTGATGAAGAAAAGATTATATATCCTTGTCATTATAATTGGCCTATTTCCTGCTCTGCTTCTTGCTGGCTGCGGAGCGAGTGCCTCATTGGAGTCAAGGGCATTGCCAGATAATGATTGGCCAAAGAAAAGGGTTATGGTTATGCCTGCAACTAATCTCTCCGGGATGCCTTTAGATGAATTAATGGATATTGTAAGTGAGGAGTTGACTAAAATTTTAAGAAAAACTGGATTTTTTAATATTTACTCCGTTGGAGATAAGGATCCATTCACATCTCGCTTCTTTAAGCCAGGTGAGCCAATTGATCCGGAATTAATGAGAAAGGCCAAGGAGATGGGCATGAATGCCATTATCTTTGAAACCGTAAACCCTGTAGAAACAAATACGGTCAAATCAGGCATATGGCCGTTTAGGAGAAAAACCCATAGATTTACAGTATCAATGAATATAGATATATTGGATGTTAATAGAGGAACAATACTTTTAAGCAACGAGATAGCTGACAACATTATATTATCAGATGAGGAAGCTAAAGAAGAAAAGGAAAAATCTCCTAATGTAGAAACAAAAAAAAGGGCCCTCAAGGAATGCCTGCCGGATATCCTCAAGAAAGTAGCAATGATGGTTAGCCGCTCACTTAATCGGGAGGCTTGGGCAGGTAGAATAGTGTCTACAGATGAGAAGAGGATAATTATCAATGCCGGCCGCGATGCGGGGCTGAGGCCAGGGATTGTGTTTGAGGTCTTTGGCGAAGGTGAATACATCACCTCCTTTAAAGGACAAACCTATCAGGTACCAGGCCCAAAGGTGGGAGAAATAAGAAATGTTAGGATAAAACCACATCATTCCTCTGCCGAACCTATTAATGGAACCAATTTCAAACCAGGTCAGATAATAAGAGTTAAGTAGCTGCTCCACCCAATAAAATTAATAACTTAGCCAGGAGCTGTCATAGATGAGGGAGAAATCATCAGACGGGGGATGATTTGATGCCGGATGAAAGGAAGGTGGTTAGGAGGCATTGTTTATGATAAGTCCTGCTAGAAGTTTTGGATAGGATGATGAAAAAATTCATATTGTTTGACATAGACGGGACTCTCATTGACCCTGGTGGAGCGGGCAGAAGGTCTATGAGAAAGGCCTTTTATCAGATGTTCTCTATAAGGGATGCCTTTGCTGGCATAACAATGGCCGGGAAGACTGACATCCAGATAATAAAAGAGGGCTTATCTATTCATGGATTACCTTCTGGCGATGGGGTCCTGACCTCCATTGTGTCACAGTATATAGAGAACTTAAAAATAGAGATAAACAATAAGAAAAGGCATGTGATGCCAGGGGTAGTTGAACTCTTGAATGCCTTAAACACAATGGATGGTTATTGGCTTGGACTCTTAACAGGGAATATTGTGCAAGGTGCCCGGATAAAGCTCGGTGCATTCAACCTAAACAAGTATTTCCCAGTTGGTGCATTTGGTGATGATAATGAAGACAGAAATAGACTTCTCCCTGTAGCAATTGAAAAATTAAGAAGGATGAAAAATATTGATATCAGCTACAGTGATTGTATAGTAATAGGTGATACGCCCAAGGATGTGCAGTGCTCAAAGCCCTTTGGAGCAACTTCAATTGTAGTTTCCACAGGACCTTACAGCTATGAATCATTATTAGAAACAGGGGCCGATTATGTCTTAAGGGACCTGTCTTATGCAATGGATTTAATTGAAAAATTTAGGTCGTAATAGAACAGAGCTTAGCTCCGCAATTGGAATAGTGGAATGATGGGCGCAATTGTTATTTGTTAATCGTTATTTGTTATTCGAATAACTAATAACGAATAACCAATAACGAAACCGCATGGCACAAATCGAATGCTGCTAAAAGCGCCATGATTTCAATAAGTTGTAGA
>CAZMUW010000117.1:0-5391 GCA_964569645.1 uncultured Desulfobacteraceae bacterium
TTTGCTATCCGGGAAGGTGGTAAGACGGTTGGTGCCGGAGTAATAAGTGATATTGCAGAGTAAGAGATGAAAAAAGCCGTTATGAATAATCAAAAGATCCGGATTCGCCTTAAGGCCTACGATCATAAACTTTTAGATCAATCTGTCTCCGAGATTGTGGATACTGCTAAGGGGACCGGAGCAAAGGTTGCCGGTCCAATACCACTTCCAACGGAGATTAATAAATATTGTGTTTTAAGGTCGCCTCACGTCGATAAAAAATCGAGAGAACAGTTCGAGATAAGAACCCATAAGAGGTTGATAGATATTTTGGAACCCACTCAGCAGACAGTGGATGCCCTTATGAAATTGGATCTATCCGCTGGTGTAGATGTAGAGATAAAGCTTTAGAGTTTGTTGGGTTTATTGAGCTCATAGGGTTTTAACCAAAAAAACACAAGAAATTACTTATCTGAGAGAGGCAGCTTGATAACATTTGACATAAGTTTTGAAAGATTAGATTGTGTAGACATCTGAGGAAAAGTGGAAGATGGTCAAGGGTATTTTGGGAAAGAAGATTGGTATGACACGTGTTTTTCGTGAGGATGGGGAAAGCGTACCTGTGTCTGTGCTTGAGGTTGGCCCATGTTATATCATTCAGATTAAGAGGATCGAGAGAGAGGGATATAATGCTATTCAGATGGGCTTTCAGCCAAAAAAAGATAAACGACTGAATAAGCCACTATTGGGTTATTTTAAGGCAGCAGGAAAAGGCGGATTTGCCTTTTTACGGGAGATAAAAGTGGATGATGTCGACTCATTTGAACTTGGACAGGAGATTAATAGTGAGATATTCAATGTTGGGGACCTGGTAACTGTAAAAGGTGTTAGCAAGGGAAGGGGTTTTACCGGGGTTGTTAAAAGGTGGGGGTTTAGTGGAGGTCCTAAAAGTCACGGCTCTCGCTCCCACAAAGTTCCGGGTTCAATTGGTGCCAGTGCAACTCCAAGCAGGGTGATGAAGGGGAAGAAGCTTCCTGGCAGGATGGGTAACAAAAAGGTGACAGTTAAGAATCTAAAGGTGGTTGATGTGGTAAAGGAAAAGAACGTAATTTTAGTAAAAGGTGCAGTTCCTGGCAGTAGAGGGAGGTTGTTAGAAGTTCGGTTAAGTCGTTGAGTGGTCGATTGGTTGAGTGGTGAAAATTCAACCACTCAACGACTCAACCATTTAACTAATCAACCATTTAACTAATCAACCAGTAATGGCCCTTATAGATGTACATAATTTAAAAGGCGAGAAGATTTCTGAGCGAGACATAAGGGATGAGATCTTCACTGTTTCTATCAGAGAGGATATAATCCATCAGGTGGTAAGGGATCAGTTGGCCAGTTCTCGTTCTGGTAGTGCCTCGACCAAAAATAGATCTGAGGTAAGGGCTAGCACTAGAAAACTATGGCGGCAGAAAGGTACTGGCAGGGCCAGGGCAGGAGCGGCATCTTCACCATTGAGGAGGGGTGGTGGCGTAACCTTCGGACCTATACCAAGAGATTATTCATTTAAGATTAATAAAAAGGTAAGAAAGGCGGCTTTACGTATGGCTTTGGCCGATAAATTCAAGACAGGTCAACTCATTGTAGTTGATAACCTTCGTCTTGAGGAGATAAAAACCAGGAAATTTTTTGAGATCTTAGAGAACTTTGATTTAGATAATGTTCTCATCGTTACGGAAAAGCCAGATGAGAACATTGAAAAGTCTTCTAGAAATATTAGAAAGGTCAAACTCTTAAGAGCTGAAGGACTAAATGTACATGATATCTTAACTCATGAATATCTTTTATTTGTTGAAGCTGCTTTAGGGATAGTTGAGGAGGCCCTTGCTAAGTGATGGATCTTTATCAGATAATTAAAAGACCTCTGATAACAGAGAAGGGTACAAAACAAAAGAAACAATCAAATCAACTTGCATTTGAGGTGGACAGACGTGCTAACAAGATATTGGTCAGGAATGCTATTGAGAGCATATTTAAGGTTAAGGTCTTAAGCGTAAGGGTGATGAATGTCAAAGGCAAGGAACGCAGGGTAGGAAGGAATGTGGGAAGAAAGGCAGACTGGAAAAAGGCGATTGTAAGACTTGCCCAGGGTGAGAATATCGAATTTTTTGAAGGTATTTAGGGATTGAAGATTGTAAATTGAAGATTGAAGATTGAAAAATGGAAGTAAAGTAGAGAATTTCCATTTGATATTTGAAGTTTCAAGTTTCAAAACGGGATAGATATGGCACTTAAAAAGAATAATCCAACCTCACCTGGAAGGCGATTTCAGACAGTATCAACCTTTGAAGAGATTACAAGCAGTAAGCCAGAAAAGAGCTTATTGAAGCCAATAAAGAAGTCTGGCGGCAGAAATTTTAACGGTCGGATAACCCTCAGACATAGGGGAGGAGGTCACAAGAGGAGATATAGGACCATTGATTTTAGAAGGCGAAAAGATAATATTCCGGCTACAGTGGCCTCAATAGAATATGACCCTAATAGGTCAGCGAGGGTTGCCCTCCTTCACTATTTAGATGGAGAGAAGGCTTATATGCTGGCCCCAGATAAATTACATGTTGGTGATAGGGTAGAATCCGGAGCGGGTGTGGAGATCAAGACAGGTAATACTATGCCTCTAAAGAATATTCCCATAGGTACCCATATACACAATATAGAATTACATGTGGGTCATGGTGGACAGTTAGCAAGAAGTGCAGGGGGATATGCCCAATTGATGGCTAAGGAAGGGAAGTACGCACAGGTGAAGCTCCCCTCAGGTGAGGTAAGAATGATATTGCTGGATTGCCGGGCCACCATTGGGGAGATCGGAAATTTAGATCATGAAAATATTTCCCTCGGTAAGGCGGGGAGAGCATGTTGGTCAGGAAGAAGGCCACATGTAAGAGGTGTGGCTATGAATCCGGTTGATCATCCACTTGGAGGTGGAGAAGGGAAATCATCAGGGGGCAGGCATCCAGTTACACCCTGGGGCGTTCCCACTAAAGGGTTTAGGACAAGGCGCAACAAGATAAGCGACAAATTGATTATTAAAAGAAGAAGATAGAAAGGAGGAAGGGTTGCCGCGCTCAGTAAAGAAGGGACCTTTTGTGGATGAAAGTTTAATGAAAAAGGTAAAGAGGGCAGAGGAGGAGAATACCCATCAGGTTATCAAGACATGGTCCAGGCGGTCTACTATATTGCCAGATTTTATTGGTCTGACTTTTGCTGTGCATAATGGGAAGAAATTCATTCCGGTATTTATCACCGAAGATATGGTAGGGTATAAATTAGGTGAATTTTCGCCAACAAGAATATTCCATAGCCATACCAGAGGCGATAAGAAATCACGCTTGAAGGGGAAGAAAAAATAAGTTGTCATTTGTCAGTGGTCATTAGTCAGTTGTACTTATATTTTTAAGCTCTTAGTATCAAAAACTTGGAAACTCCCAATCTTATCAGCCAGCGCTTTTTAGGGGACGACTGACAACTATAAACGGACTATATCCAAAGAGAGACAAAATTATTTAAGTTTTTAAGAGTATGGAAGTTAAAGCTATTGCAAAATATATGCGAGTATCCCCCAGGAAGATTAGATTACTTATGAGGGAGATAAGAGGGAAAAAGGTCGAAGTGGCACTCAACTTATTAACATTCGCTCCACAAAAAGGGGCCCCTATTCTACGTAAGTTAATCAATTCTGCTGTTGCCAATGCCAGTCAACATCCTGATACTGATGTTGATAATTTGCTTATAAAGCATATATTTGCTGATGAAGGACCAACGTTAAAACGTTTTAGGCCGCGGGCTATGGGTAGGGCAGCAAGGATAAGAAAGAGAACCAGTCACCTGACGGTTATACTTAATGATAGATAGCTTAATAAATCGTCAATTGGTTAATGGTTGAATGGGGAAAAGTAACCGATTGATAAAATACCGCTTCCTTAATGAACAGTTTAGCAATTTAATGATTAACCTATTCAACTATTTAACCATTTGACCAAACTGGAGGCTTTAGTGGGGCAAAAGGTACATCCGGTAGGATTGAGATTAGGTATCAATAGGACTTGGAATAGCAGGTGGTTTGCTGGTTCCGAGTTTGCATCACTTGTCATAGAAGACAATGAGATTCGGAGATTTTTAAAAAAACGGCTTTATCAGGCTGGTGTATCTAAGATAGAGATCGAGAGAGCTGCCAGCAAGGTAAGGCTCAGGATTTATACATCCAGACCGGGGATTATAATAGGTAAGAGAGGGGCAGAGATAGAAAATTTAAGGAAGGAAATTGAGACCAAAATTAAACGGGAGGTTTTTATTGATATTAAAGAGGTAAGAAGGCCGGAATTGGAGGCCCAATTAGTTGCAGAGAATATAGCTATACAATTGGTTCGCCGGGTGGCATTTCGCAGGGCCATGAAGAAGGGTATTAATTCGGCCATGAGATTTGGTGCCAAGGGTATAAAGATTTCCTGTAGTGGTAGGCTTGGTGGTGCAGAGATGGCGAGGAGAGAATGGTACAGGGATGGCAGGGTACCATTGCATACCCTAAGGGCAGATATAGATTATGGATTTACTGAGGCATTTACAACTTATGGGGTAATAGGAGTAAAGGTAACCATCTTTAAAGGTGAAATTTGGCCTAATAAAGGGGAATCGAAAGGGGGTAACAGTGTAGCTATCTAAAAAGACAGCTAAGCTTAAGTGCGAAATGCAAATCTAAGATTGCAAAATACAAAATGATGACTATGATAAATATTCATATTTTGAGATTTTCACTTTGCATTTTACATTTTGAAATGATGTTTAGCAGGTATCTGAAACTGCTAAACAGTTATGAAAGGGAATGTTATGTTAAGCCCAAAAAAGGTTAAACATAGAGTTGTGCAAAAGGGGCGAATGAGAAGGAAGGCCTATAGAGGTTCAGATATCGAATTTGGTGATTTTGGCCTCCAGGCAACAGAGTGCGGTTTTATGTCTGCCAGACAGATAGAGGCTGCAAGGATAGCAATAACAAGATGTGTCAAGAAGGGTGGTAAGATATGGATAAGGGTTTTTCCAGACAAGCCAATAACTAAAAAGCCTGCTGAAACAAGGATGGGGAAGGGTAAGGGTAATTTAGAAGGTTGGGCAGCAGTAATAAAACCTGGCAGGATTTTATATGAGATGGAAGGTGTAGATACAAATATAGCTAAAGAGGCCTTTAGGCTCGCTGGTCATAAATTACCCTTTGCTACTAAATTTTTAAGCAGGAGTTCTTGAGATTGTGAAGGCAGGGGATTTACGGGAATTGAGCATCCAAGAATTAGTGGAGCGGGAAAAGGAGTTAGCGAGGGAGTTGTTTAACCTTCGATTCCAGATGGCGACAGGCCAGTTAAGTAATCATAC
>CAZMUW010000118.1:0-3615 GCA_964569645.1 uncultured Desulfobacteraceae bacterium
TCTTGTTTGTAGCTGACTGCTGAGGAAGTGCAGGGCGGCAGGTTGGGTTGTCAGTGGGTGACGATTGGAGGCTATTTCTTTTTCAGTAAGTTCGCCAGGCTGTGGGGAATGCAAAGATCCTGATTGTTATTGATTGGGCCATATCTTACGGAGGGCAGGGTGGGCCCCTGGCAATCGATGTGCGCTCGATTCTCTACAAGGAGAAGAATCAGCCAAACATCACAAATTTTATCTGCGGGCTGGCAAGTAGAGATGTTACCATCGATGATTTTAAGAATATCTACAGCAGATCTATGGAAAAGATAAAGAAAAATCTCCGGGAAGAAGACTTTGAATACTATGGGGTAAGAGGTAAGTAATGGAACCTGCCAATGTCTATGCATATAAGCTGGTTAACAGAAAAGAGTATTTTTCACCAGGACATAGGGCCTGTCAGGGCTGTGCTGAGGCTTTAGGTGTGAGGCTTGTCGGCAAGGCACTGGGAAGAGATACGGTAGTTGCCTCCGCAACAGGTTGTATGGAGGTTACATCAACGCCCTTGCCCTTTACTAGCTGGAATGTGCCCTGGATCCATGTCGCATTTGAGAATGCGGCAGCGGTTGCCTCAGGCGCTGAAGCAGGCATGAAGGCCTTGATGAGAAAAGGTAGGGTGCCTAAGAAGAAGATAACCTTTCTTGCCATGGCAGGTGACGGGGGAACAAGCGATATCGGTGTTCAAGCCCTATCCGGTGCGTTAGAGAGGGGGCATGACTTTATCTATGTCTGCTACGATAATGAGGCATATATGAATACCGGGATCCAGAGATCATCAGCAACCCCGTATGGGGCATCAACCACGACATCACCGGCAGGAAAGGTCGTACCGGGTCAGATAACCTGGAAAAAAAACATGCCTGAAATCGCAGCGGCACACGATATCCCCTATGTAGCTACAGCCTGTCCAAGCTATCCCCTTGACCTTATAGAAAAGGTGAAAAAAGGTGCACGAATCAAGGGGCCAGCATATATCCATATCCTATCGGCCTGCCCTACAGGCTGGCGACTGCCGCCGGAGCTGGCCATCAAGGTCGGTCGCTTGGCAGTTGAGACGGGTGTATTTCCTCTCTATGAGGTGGAAGACGGTCGGTATAAACTCTCTATAGATACGGGAAGGCTGCGGCCTGTAGAAGATTATCTGAAAATACAGGGGCGCTTTCGGCACCTGGATAAAGACATGATAGAGAAGATTCAAAAAAGAGTTATAGAAGAATATGAAAGATTAAAGAAAAAGGTAAAAATGACTGAAGGAGATTAAATGGGTCCACAGGCTATTGATCGGATATTAGAAAAGTATGACTATGAGCATTCCTCTATTATTGGGATTTTACAGGATTTGCAGGGCGAAGAGAATTATCTTCCTGAAAAGGATCTGGGGTACATCTCCGAGAGACTTTCCATGCCCTTAACAAGGATATACAGGATAGCAACCTTTTACAATGCCTTCAGCCTTACTCCTCGGGGAAAACACCTCATCAATGTCTGTCTGGGAACGGCCTGTCATGTAAGGGGGGCAGCAAGGGTCCTTGATAGGTTAAAGATGTATCTCGGCCTTGACGTTGGCGAGATGACAAAGGATAGACTCTTTTCTCTGGAGACTGTCAATTGCCTGGGCGCTTGCGCTCTCGGCCCCATTGTTGTTATCGGAGATGAGTATCACGGTCAGATAACACCAGGAAAGGTTGAATCTACCATCAAGAAATATAGAAAAAAATCATCAAGGAAAAAAGATGAAAAGGATCAATAACCCACAGGAACTCGAAAAAGTCAGGGAAGGGATCTCAGGCAGCAGGGATCCTGACAAACCCTGCATTACTATCTGCTCCGGGACCGGTTGCCATGCCTTTGGATGTGAAAAGGTTACGGAGTCTTTCAGGGCGGATCTAAAAAAACAGGGTCTTGAAGAAAGGATAGACATAAGGACAACCGGCTGCCACGGATTTTGTGAAAAAGGGCCTTTAGTTGTCATAAACCCGGAGAAGATATTTTATCAGAGGGTAACACCAGAAGATACAGGGGAGATTATCGCTGAAACCTTGCTCAAAAACAATATTATTGACCGGCTTCTATATACCCATCCTCAGACAGGGGGAAAGATCGTAAAAGAAGAGAATGTCCCCTTTTACAAAGGCCAGATGCGGATCATCTTTGGAAACAACGGTAAGATTGACCCTGCAAAAATAGAGGATTATATCGCCATAGGCGGATATAAGGCATTAAGCAAGGTTCTTAGAGAGCTTTCCCCACCTGAAATCATTGACATAATCAAAGAATCAGGGCTTCGGGGCAGGGGGGGTGGCGGATTCCCTGCCGGAGTAAAGTGGGAGTCCTGCAGGGATGCCCCCGGAGACAAACACTATGTGATCTGCAATGCTGATGAGGGAGACCCCGGTGCATATATGGACAGAAGTCTGTTGGAAGGCAACCCTCACAGTGTCCTGGAAGGCATGATGATCGGGGCTTATGCCATCGGCTCAGATGAGGGATATATCTATGTGCGCAATGAATATCCACTTGCCGTCAGAAATGTTGGCATAGCCATAGACCAGCTTAGAGAGTGCGGATTGCTGGGGAAGAATATTCTCGGTTCAGGATTCAATTTCGACATCAAGGTCAACAGAGGTGGAGGGGCCTTTGTTTGTGGGGAATCAACAGCCCTTATGGCCTCCCTTGAGGGCCATGCTGGTGAGCCCAGGGCAAAACATATCCATACTGTTGAAAGTGGCCTGTGGGATAAGCCAACCAATCTTAATAATGTGGAAACATGGGCCAATGTGCCCCTTATTATAGATAAAGGTGTTGACTGGTACACAGCTATAGGGACTGAAAACAGTAAGGGAACCAAGATCTTTTCCCTGGTGGGAAAGGTTAATAACACAGGGCTTGTAGAAGTCCCTATGGGAATGAGCATAAGAGAGATTGTCTATGATATTGGTGGAGGAATTCCGGAAAAAAGGAAATTTAAGGCAGTTCAGACTGGCGGACCTTCGGGAGGATGTATCCCTGAATCATTGATAGACATACAAGTGGATTTTGACAAACTCACCGAAGCAGGCTCTATGATGGGCTCTGGTGGCATGATTGTCATGGACGATAAGACCTGTATGGTTGACACAGCCAAATACTTTCTGAATTTTTTGAAGGATGAGAGTTGCGGAAAATGTACCACGTGCCGCGATGGGACTCGCCGGATGTATGAGATCGTCGATGCAATTACCTGTGGCGAAGGAAAAGAAGGAGATATCGAGCTCCTTGAAGAACTGAGCTGGGTTGTATCTGAGGCCTCTCTGTGTGCCCTCGGCCAGACCGCACCCAATCCTGTCCTGAGCACAATCACGTATTTCAGAGACGAATACAAGGCCCATATCAAAGATAAGAGATGCCCTGCGGGCGTTTGTAAGGACTTGATCACTTACAGTATAGATGAGGAAAAATGCACTGCGTGCGGAAAATGTAAGAAGGTCTGCCCAAGCGATGCCATTACTGGAGAGAAAAAGGTGCCGCACAAGATTGATCCGGAAAAATGCATACGGTGCGCTGCATGCATAACAGAATGTAAGTTCGATGCAATTGAGGTTG
>CAZMUW010000118.1:3715-5316 GCA_964569645.1 uncultured Desulfobacteraceae bacterium
GAAAAGGTTATTGAGCGATGATTACATTTACAATCGATGATTTTGAGGTGGAAGGGGAAAAGGGGCAGAATGTTCTCCGGGTTGCCCTGGATAACGGCTTTGATATCCCTCATCTGTGCTATCATGAGGCCCTTAAACCTTATGGTGCGTGCCGGCTTTGTCAGGTAGAGATTAAAAAAGGCAACAGGACCAGGCTCACCACCTCATGCAATTATCCTGTCCTCGAAGGTATTAGCGTTCAGACGCGAACCGAAAAGATTACCAGGGCCAGAAAGATGGTCATCGAGCTTTTGTTGGCCAGGTGCCCTGATGTGCCCATTATTAAGGATCTGGCCAGAGAATATTCTGTGGGTAAACCCAGATTCAAGGTCGATAATGATGACTGCATTCTCTGCGGATTATGCGAAAGGGTCTGCCGTGAAGTTGTTGGGGTTGATGCCATCACATTCCTGGGAAGGGGATCAGGCAGAAAGGTGGGCCCGCCATTAGAGATTAATCCCAAGACATGTATAGCCTGTGGTGCTTGCGTTTATATCTGTCCCACCAATTGTGTCAAGCTGGAGGAAACAGAGTCAGAGAGGACTATTGTTCGCTGGGGAAGAAGCCTTCCGATGAAAAAGTGCACGGTCTGCGGAAGGTCTTTTGCACCCTGGTTTCAGTTAGAATACTTCGGTAAGATTACCGACGGTATCCCGGCTGACTTCTGGGATAAATGTGTTGACTGTAGATAGTATCCATCCTTCGTTCACCGCAGAGACGCAGAGAACGCAAAGATTGATGATTTTCCCTTTGCCGTTGAGAGGACGGCAAAGGGAAATTTTCAGCAGCTTCGCTGTAGATGTTTAGGTGTCTGTTGCCATGGCGGGTTGATAGTGATGAATGGCTGAGTTGCAAGATTTTCTAACCCCTGCAGGATTTAGTTCTTTTGCTTTCCACCCTCCCTGCCCTGTGGAATGCGGAGCCTATTCCACCGGGGTCAGTGGAAAGCAAAAAAAAGAATTAACCCTCTGCGCACTCCGCGCCTCTGCGGTGAATCTATAGAACCTTGAAGAGATAGGGAGAGGAAAATGGAATGTATCTTCTGTAAGATTATTGACGGAGAGATACCCTCGGTCAAGGTATTGGACGAGGAACTGGTCCTTGCCTTTATGGATATAAACCCTTCAAGTCCAGGCCACATGCTGGTTATTCCAAAAAAGCATGCCGAGAATATCTTTGAGATCTCCGATAATGATCTAGCAGCCGTTATTAAAGGGGTAAAAAGGTGTGCAAATGCAGTAAAAGAGGCACTAAAGGCAGAGGGGGTAACGGTTCTTCAGCTTAACGGCAGGGCATCTGACCAGATAGTTCCCCATCTCCACATACATATTATACCCAGATGGGAAAATGACGGACTACCCATATCCAGCTGGGAGATGAAACCGGGTAATATGGAGGAGATAAAGGATATAGCCCGGAAGGTAAAAGAACATATCTCCTTCTAAAGGGAACGCAGGAACGGGCATGATTATTTGACTATTTTTCTCTTCGTATTTTCCTTTATAAGCTCTTCTACTCTGCTCACCCTGCTATCAAATGCCTTTTCCTCTCTGCGCTTTTTT
>CAZMUW010000119.1:0-5266 GCA_964569645.1 uncultured Desulfobacteraceae bacterium
ACTTTAGGCACTTTAGACTTTAGGCACTTAACTTGTCATCTCTTTTCTTTTTTTAGTACCACATACCTTGTATGCCCTCTATGTCTTATAAACATCAGCATCTGTTTCTTTGAAGCTGACTCCCTCATTATCCTTTTATAATCATCCATGTTTTCAACTGGCTCATGTTCTATCTCTTGAATCAGATCACCCCTTTGCAATCCTGCCTCGGAAGCTGGGCTACCTTTTTTTACCCCTGAGACCACTACTCCCTTCTCGCCCTTTAAGGATAATGATTCAGCAAGTTCAGGGGTAAGTTCTTGGGCAGATATTCCAAAGGTTTCTTCGATATCAGGAATGGCTCCGGCAGCCACTCTGGTCTCCTCTTTTAACTCCCCTATCTTGACTTTTAATCCCCTTTCATTTCCTTTCCTGATTACGATTACCTCTACGGTTTGTCCCACCGATGTTCCTGCAACTATAGATGGCAGACTGCTCATCTCCTTGATCTTTTTCCCGTCAAAGCTGATTATTACATCGCCCCTTTCCATGCCTCCCCTTTCGGCAGGGCTACCCTCCGTTATCTCTCCTATCAGGGCCCCTTCTATGGTTTCGAGACCGAATTTTTCCTTGATCTCAGGCGTAATCTGCTGAATAGCTACACCAAGCCACCCCCTGACAACCCTCCCTTTCTCTTTCAACTGGGACATGACTGATTTGGCCATGTTAATTGGTATAGCAAAACCTATACCTACATTTCCCCCACTTTGGCTAAAGATTGCTGTATTGATTCCTATGACCTCTCCATCAAGATTAAAGAGGGGCCCACCTGAATTTCCAGGGTTTATAGAGGCATCGGTCTGGATAAAATTATCATATGGGCCGGCACCAATTATCCGTCCCTTTGCGCTTACAATGCCAGCAGTCACAGTACTGCCGAGACCAAAGGGATTTCCTATAGCCACAACCCAATCACCTACACTAAGTTTATCTGAATCCCCAATCCTGGCAGCCGGGATTGGCTTATCAATCTTAACCTTTATCAGGGCAAGATCAGTCCTGGGGTCTCGGCCAGTGATCTCTGCCTCGTATTTTTCCATGTTAGAAAATATGACCAGGATTTCTTCTGCATCGGCTACTACATGGTTATTGGTCAAGATATAACCATCCTCGCTGACAACTACACCTGAACCGAGGCTTCTCTGTTTCATCCTTTCATCAGGTTCATCACCAAAGAAATGCCGGAAAAACTCATCTCCAAAAAAATCCTTAAATTGCCTATCCTGAAACGGGAGAATTCTTCTAATTGCCTTAACTACTTTTGTAGTACTAATATTAACAGCAACATGGCTCTCTTTAGCTGCCAATTCTGCAAAACTATCAGGGACACTAATTTTCGCCAGGGCATTCTGACCGACTCCAAATCCTAAGAGAAGGGTAATAACCAGGCCTATAAAAATCTTTTTGCTTAATCCAAAGCACTGATTTTTCATTGACACCTCACCTCCTTGTTTGTTTTTCCTTCCCTGCCCAGCCTGCATATCTGCTGGAACAGGGCAGGTGATTCTGGGTAATTGTTCTTTTGTAATAGAATTATATAGCACAATGTTATATAAATCCACCTATTATAGGCACTTTATCTATGTTTATTTTTATTTTTTCTTCCTCTAATCTTTTAAGCATTTCTGTGGCTTTCGCTAACTCTCTTCTTAAGGTAGCCGTATGCCTCTCTTCATGTCAGCCAGTAGGGCTCAGGCAGCGCTCTAAACCTGCTTCCGTGCCAGGATCGCTGCACCTAAGGCGGTATTGCTCCCTTACTTGAAAAACGCAGCTTTTTCTAAGCGACGAGCCTTTGTCGGGCTGGGCTCGCCTTTTGACATTGCCTTTACGGAATATTCCTTCGCCAATATGGCAGCGCCCAATGCCCCGGTGAGAAGAGGGTCTTCAGGAATGAAAAGTTCGCAGCCCAGATTCTCCTTCATGGCCTTAACTATTCCAGCATTTTTTGCTACACCTCCGGTAAGCACCACGTCAGGCTCTATCTTTAACCTGCGTGCTAATCCGGCCACCCTGCTGGTCAGAGCATCATGAAGCCCGGCTATAATATCCTCCAGATTTTCTCCATAAGACAGGCGAGTTACTACCTCTTGTTGGGCAAAGATAGTGCAGAGGCTGCTAATCTGAAGCTTTTTGGCAGATTTTAGGGAAATATCCCCCAATTCCTCCACCTTAATACCTAGCGAGGCGGCAATGATTTCCAGGAACCTACCTGTCCCAGCGGCACATTTGTCGTTCATAACAAAGTCGACCATCTTGCCATTATTAATCTTCATGCACTTAGCATCTTGCCCGCCGATATCAATAGCTGTTCTTACATTGGGAAACAAGCTGGATACCCCTCTGGCATGGCAGGTCAGTTCTGTGATCTGACGGTCGGCGAAAGGGACATTTAGCCGGCCGTAGCCTGTGGCTACAACATATGAAATCTCATCAAGCTGCAAGTCCGCTTGCTCCAATGCCATTTTCATAACCTCATTGGCTAACTGCCGATGTTCGGGGCTGGTAGGACCTTTGATGGCAGACAAAACCATATGGTTTGTCTCCGTAAGCACAATCTTGGTCATGGTGGAACCTATGTCGACCCCGGCGAAATACAAGTGCACCTCTCAGGCTATGTGCTTAGTCGATTGTCTCAAGGAAGGCTTCGGCACGTGTTCTTAAGGGTGCTAAAGACCCCTGGCTATGATCATATTCTATGTAGGTGCTGGGGATAGGAAAGCTGTCAAAGTAGTCCTTGAGACCGGGCATCTCAAAAGCGAATGGGTCACAATACCTGACAAGCAGGAAAATGGCCCCATCGACATTCCATTCTTTGGCGATGTCTTTCAGATAGCCGAACCGGCTTTCCAGGTCTGCCATGTAATCTTTCCTGGCCTCGCCGAAAACAGCTTCTCTGAAGGTGCGGGCGCAGGTGATCTCCCTTAGATAGTAATGGGTTAGTCCATCTAATGGGTCATCAGTCAGCTTTACATCTGCTCTGTAGGCTCTAATACCCCCACAGCTCTCATCCATCACCATATTTGCCCCAGCTTCGAATATTTGCATAATATCGACATCATCTAAGGTACTGCTCCATATGAGAAGCCGAGCCGGTTTCTTTTGAGGGCCATCCGTGCGCTCTTTAACTTCGCTTATGACCTGGCCTAACAACTCATTTCCCTCACCTACAGGGAGGCTCATCAAGGCTTTTATCACTTGAAGGATTTCCGTTCCTGAGATGAGGGGAGGCTCAGGTTTTGTTAACTCATATAATTCTCTTACCAGGGCTCGCTGTCGATTATGTAATCCAATAGCTGCCTTAAGCTTGTCTGAGGACAGTTCTTTTCCTGCAAACGCCTCCAGCGCCTTCTTAAAATCGCTTAATTGCCCCTTGTAGTATTCCAGAGCCTCTGGGCGAAGGGTGCCAGGCATATCTATAAAGTGAAAATAGGAATAGTCGATATAAGACTCCCAGACACGAGCCGTTTTCTCTTGAGGGTCACAAGAATGAGTTGCAACTATCCCATCTAAGAAATCATCTTTGGCCTTTAATGCACAATCAAGGCAACTGCGGATGATAGGGCAGAATGCCGTGGGCAACGCTCTATCTGCCTTAGTGACTGGCTCTGCCATATCCCCGTATGTCCTGTACGAGATTAGGTCAAGCGCGGTGATTATCTCCAGAGGTACATACATGCATGGATAGCCTATTATCTTCTTGCCCCCTGCCTTAAGCTCTTTGACCCTGTGGGACCTATTACCGTAAATTTCCTTGGCTTTACTGAGGCCCTTGCCTTTATCTAGCATTGTTGACACCTCACTAAGTTGAAATTTGCCGACCTCTCACCAATCAAGGCCTTCCTGCCTCCTTATCCTCCTGTAGTGTTCCATAGTTTCCTCAAATGGCTCGGCCCTGCTTAAGGCGTCTTCGGGGTCAAATAACCGGAGGTCTACAATATCTCCTTCGATTGTTAGTGAAGGTACCTTTAGCCTTTCCATTAGTACGTTTGAGACACACGGCAAATGTGTAGAGGCGCTGCGACAGCTGATTAAGAGATGGAGGAGCACCCCATCGCATTTCCATTCCCGGGCGTATTTCAAATAAGGATATACGGAGGTGCCTGCCGGCACGTTCTCCTCCAAAGCATCTTTATAATAGCCAACATAGACCTGCAAGCTAAATCTGGTCAGTCGCTCTAAGGGATCGCTGAATCCGCTTAGGTCCATAGGTATAGGTGGTCGATAGCCAAAGCTCTCGACCACGAAGTTCCATCCTCTTTCTGCCAATCTATCGAAAAAGCCCAAACTATGCCAGGGTGGGAGCTCGGCAAATGCCAATCGATATCTCTCTTCAGTGATGGCTCCTATGTGGTTATCCGCCCTATATCTCACCTCATCATACATATTTTGAAAGCATTGCAAGGAGTCCTTGAGGTCGCCCATAAGGAACAGGGCTGGGGGCATAGAACTCCAGAAGTCTCTACCATGCATAGGGCATGGTTTTGCCTTGCGCAGTTCGTTGGTCTCGTGCCAGAGCTGGTTAATCTCTATCATAAGGTCCACTGTCTCACCCAATCTATCCCAGTCCATTTTCTTGCCCAGCATGCGTTCGACAAAGGCAACAAACTCCCTGGCGTGTTTAACTCCCAAATCAACCATTCGCTCATAGGAGCCTTCCATGAATAGTTCCTTCACCCCGGGAATAGGCGCTTCAAATGTCCATACCGGAACATCCATATAGCGACCCAGTGCCTGGAACCATTTATACCTGGCATCGCAGACAGCAGTCGAGGCCATTAGGAATATGGGTTTTGGCATCCCTCCCAGAGGAGCCTCTGGGGGTATTTCCCCTTTCAGTTCTTTCATCATCCTTGATGTATAGCCGAAAGTAGCCCGACTATAGCCACAGAGATGTGTAGGAAAGCCATCGGCATCCGCCCGGTCCAGGTAGGACTGGGCAACTCCCATAGCGGCCATAGCCGCACCATAATTCTCGGGATACACTACCTCTAAATCCATGGCTTTGATGATAGGGTCACCATAGTAGAAATTGAGCATGGCCCACACTGTGGGTCTGCCTGCCCTCATAGCTTCAACGCTCTTTAGATATGTCTCATTTACCTTAGCTCGAAGTGGGTACATTGATTTCAGGCGGCTTATCACCTTCTTTTTTGCTTCGTCAGCCACGTTCTTTCACCTCCTTTGAGAGTTCTGGTCCATTCTTAATCGGCCCTTCTTTCTGGTAAAC
>CAZMUW010000120.1:0-5242 GCA_964569645.1 uncultured Desulfobacteraceae bacterium
AAATCCCCTCTGGGGATAACCAAAGCCGGGTCCTTCGGGCCCGGATTTTTACTGCATAATCATAGATTTCCTTCCCGCCTGTCTCTCTTAATCCTTGTAAAAGGTGTCTCCCGATTCGGCCATTTCTTTGAGAAGTGTTTCAGGTTTGAATCGAACCCCGTGCTCAGATTCCAGCTTCACGAGATGCTCGTACACATTACGGATTCCCCATGCATCTGCGTAACGGAGGATCCCTCCTCGGTAAGGAGGAAAACCGGTTCCGTAGACCATGGCCAGGTCCATATCCTGGGGTCTGTCGCAGATCCCCTCCCTGATCATGTACGCGGCCTCGTTGATTGCCCGGGCCAACATCCGATCCACGATCTCCCGGGAAGGCACCTCTTTAGGGGCAATACCGTTTTCCTTCAGATAGCTATCGATCACCTCGAGCACCTTCGGGTTGGGAACAGGCTCCTCGCCACTGTAGTCGTACCACCCCGCTCCAGTCTTCCGCCCATAGCATCCGGTCTGATAAACCCGCTCGTAAATGGGGGACATCCTCCAGCGTTTTCCAAAGGATTGCTCGAAGTTCTTTCCCACATGGTAGCCGATGTCGATCCCCGTGAGGTCACTCAGCGTTGCAGGCCCCATGGGCATCCCAAACTCGAGCATGGCCTCCTCGATCCGGACAGGATCTACACCCTCCTCCACCATGAATGTGGACTCGCCAAGGAGGGCCGAAAGCTGCCTCGAGACGTAAAAGCCGGGGCCATCGTTGACAACGATGGGCACCTTGCGGATAGCTCTTGCATAGGCCACGCTTGTGGCCAGGGTCTGATCCGAGGTTTCCTTTCCGCAGATGATCTCAAGAAGCTGCATCCGCTCGGCCGGATTGAAGAAGTGAAGACCGATCATCCGACCCGGGTCCGCAAGCACCGAGGCTATCCCTGCGATAGGCAAGGCCGATGTGTTCGTTGCAAAGACTGCATCGGGTTTACAGGTCCCCTCGAGATGCTTCCAGATGTCATGTTTTATCTTCATGTCCTCCAGCACGGCCTCGATCACCATGTCCACCTTACCCAGATCCTCCAGAGATGTGGTGGTAGTCAGGTGCTCCCGGATCATTCGATCGAGTTCTTCTTCGGTCATCTTCCCCTTCTTGATGGGGTACGCAAAGGTCTTCCGAATGGCCGAAAGCCCCTTCCGGATGGCCTCATCGTTGATATCCCAGAGGACGGCGTCGAACCCATGGCGGAGGAGAAGGTTAGTTATACCCGAGCCCATAACCCCGCCTCCAAGCATCCCTACGGTCCGGATCTTTTGGGGCTCTACTCCTTTAATCCGAGGGAGCATCCCTGCCGCTCGGGTATTGAGGAAGATCCCGATGAGGTTGTTGGCTATGTCAGAAACAGCACAGTCGCAAAAGAGTTCGGCCTCTCGTCTTATATCCGCCTCAAAATCATCGCTGAGCCCTTGTTCTATGGCCTCCATGGCCTTGAAGGGGGCAATGTAGCCTTTGGCCTTCTCGGCCGCCATCTGCCTGGCAAAGGCGATGATCCCCTGCTTTTCCTCAGAGGTGGGAAGCCGATCCGTGCGCATGCGCGTAAGCCGATTCCTGTGGTCCAGCTCGCCAGAGATGAAGCGTCGAGCCACATCAAGGGCCTTTTCCAGCAGCTTCTCTTGCGGGACCACCTCATCGATGCATCCCTTCTCCATCCCCTGCTCCGCAGGAATCCCCTGGCCCGTCGCTATCATCTGGAGGGCATCCGGAAGGCCCACCAGGCGAGGCAACCTCTGCGTCGCGCCCGCCCCGGGGATAAGACCGATCTGCACCTCTGGCTGCCCTACCTGGACCCCCTGGGCCGCGATCCTGTAATGGGAGGCCATGGCGATCTCCAGCCCTCCCCCAAGACAATGCCCGTTGATGGCTGCTATCACGGGTTTGCAACCATCCTCAATGGCATTCATAAAACGATTAAGCTCCATGACCCGTGAAAGGAGAAGATCCTTGTCCCTTACGCCCTTGATCTCGTTGATGTCGGCTCCTGCAATGAAGTTTTTCCCTGTGCCCGTGAGGATCACGGCCTTGATTTCCTGGTCTTGGAAGGCCTCCATAATGGCATCGGCTATCTCCCTGACAAAGGGCTCGGAGAGTTGGTTGACAGGGGGGTTGTTCAGTTTCAGGATAGCCACCTCATCCTTTACATCCACATTTACGGTCCTGTAATCTTTTTTCATGCTGATCACCTCCAGCTTCTCAGGTACATGATTGTAAGAATCTCGGATTATCTACAGTGCTTACTATACAATCTCGAAAACCGTCAAGATAAATCTATTGACGTATGGTAATGTTCACGGGTTATGGTTACGAGGCCCGTTTCGTTTTTTGGCCCGCCCTGGCGCTATGGACTCGAATCAACCTCCTAAGTCTATAGAGTGCTATGTGCTGGGTTCACCCTATTAAGCTTACAAAACCAGGTCTGGGCCAGGGTAACGTCATTCGTTTTTCTATTTCAACGTTACCTTAACCGTCACCGATACGGGCTTCGTTACCCTAACCGTTACCCAAATACTGAAGAAATAGACTTCGGCAAATTGAAGCCTGAAATTCTTAGCCACCTGCCTCTTGGCCTACAGATATCGCTTCGAGGAAATTGCCGCAGCCCCATTATCACTGGTGAACTATTACTTTATTCACTATGGAGCCGTCTCATTGATCAGCTCGTTAGAAGTTGAGCCACTTTCTCGCGATGGTAGGTGGGATCTCCCAGGGCCACCTCATTGGCCTTGGCCCGTTTGAGATATAAATGGATATCGTTCTCCCAGGCGAAACCGGTCCCTCCCAATACCTGTATGGCGCCAGTCGAGACGTGTGTAAAGGCCTCAGAGCAATAGGCCTTGGCCACCGATGCCGCGAGGGCAGCCTCCCTGGAGTCTCCGTGGTCCTGAGCCCAGGCGGCCCAGTATAAGATGGAGCGCGAGCTTTCCACCTCTACGTACATCTGGGCACAACGATGCTTGATGGCCTGGAAGGCCCCGATGGGTTGATCGAACTGAATGCGGATCCTGGCATATTCCGTTGCAATCTCCATGGCCCGCTGGGCGCCTCCCGCGCACTCGGCACAAAGGCCCACCTGGGCCCTTTGTAAGACTCGTGATAGGGGTGTCCATCCTTTATGTAGTTCCCCCAGAACCCCCTCCGGGCTCACCCGCACCTCCTTGAACTCCACCGTGCAGAGCTTGCGAGTGCCATCCATGGTCGGCAGAAGTGAGACGGAAACCCCGTCTGCACTAAGATCCACTAAAAAGAGAGTAATTCCCTGGACCGGGTCATTTCCCGCTTCGGTGCGGGCCGCACAGGCCAGAAAGTCCGCCACATGGGCATCGGGCACAAAAAGTTTTGTCCCGTCCAGCACGAACCCATCCCCATCCGCACGGGCCCCCATTTGGATATAGCCGAGGTCTGTCCCCCCATCCGGTT
This sequence comes from uncultured Desulfobacteraceae bacterium, assembly GCA_964569645.1. Taxonomy (GTDB): domain Bacteria; phylum Desulfobacterota; class DSM-4660; order Desulfatiglandales; family B25-G16; genus JABXJZ01. The sequence goes on from CAZMUW010000120.1 coordinate 3,461, forward strand.
CATGGAGGGCCAGAGTACCCCGTATCTCACCCGCCGCAATCCCGGGGAGATAGTGCTCCTTCTGCGAATCGCTTCCGGCCTCCATGACGGCCTCGGCAGCCAACAGGACCGTGGAGAAAAAAGGGCCTGGAACCACGGCCCGACCCATCTCCTCCAAGACCATAGTGATGTCCATCTGGTCCATACCCATCCCGCCATAGGGCTCTGGGATGCGTACCCTCATCCAGTCCATCTCGGTCATCCTGGCCCAGATCTCGTCAGTGAATCCCCGCTCATCCTCGAACATGTCGCGGGCATAGTCAGTAGGACACTCTTTATCCAAAAACCTGCGCGCCTCCTTGGCTATATCGATTTGAACCTTGTTTAAGCTGACATCCATTGCTTTACCCTCCTTTATTTTCTGTTGGCTCGGGATATATCCTTTGGCAGGCCCAGGACGCGCTCACCAATGATATTCCGCAGAATTTCCGAGCTACCGGCCTCAATAGTGTTGCCCTTGGACCTTAAAAAACTGTATTGCCAAAACCCATCCTGAATGGTCCAGGGAGAGCCCCCCATAATCTGGCTGTTTGGGCCCTGCATCCCTATGGCAGCCTCGGTGATCCTCTGATTGGGCTCACTCCACAGAAGCTTGCCGATGGACCCTTCTGGACCAGGTATCTTGGTTTTGAGCTGATTGCTGAGGCTTCGTAGTCCGTGGTACTTTAAGACCATGACCTCAATGTAGGCTTGGGCCAATTGCTGCCGGAAGATGGGATCATGGATGACAGGTCTCCCGGAATTCTTGGTCTGGCTGGCCATCTCTATCATTTTTTGGATGTTTGTCTCATACGCCGCGCCCATTATCGCATCTCCCAGCACGCGCTCGAACATCAGGGTGGTGATGGCAATCTTCCATCGCTGACCCTCCTCACTCACCCGCATCTCCTCGGGCACCTGAACGTCATCAAAAAAGAGCTCGTTGAACTCGGCCTCTCCTGTTATCTGTGTCATGGGCCTCACCTCAACCCCGGGTAACTTCATGTCCAGAAGGAAGTAACTCAATCCCTTATGCCTGGCAACATTGGGGTCAGTGCGCACGAGCATGATGCAGTAATCCGCCATATGTGCGTAACTCGTCCAGACCTTCTGCCCGTTGATGATATAATGACCGTTATCCTTCACTGCCCGAGTGGAAACATTGGCCATATCAGAGCCGGCGTCTGGCTCACTGAATCCCTGGCACCAGATATGGGTCCCGTCCATGATCTTGGGCAGGAACTCCCGTTTCTGCCTCTCGTTCCCGCAGGTAAAGATAGTAGGAACGGCCATGGCATGAGTGACCACCCCCGGGGACCTCATTTCCGGGCAGGTGGAGTAGAGGGTCTGTAAAACGATGACCTCCTCCATCAAGGTTTTGCCCTGTCCACCATACTCTTTGGGGTAGTGCATCGCCGTGTACCCCCCATCGAAGAGCCGCCTTTGGAAATCCTGATAGGCGCTTTTCAACTCCTCCTGTGAATCGTAATTCCGGTATCGGGTGGGGTTCCAGTCATCGGGAAGGTTCTTGTTCAGCCACGAGACAAATCCCTCCCGGAATGTCTCTTGCTCCGGGGTTAATCGAAAATCCATATTCTTATCCTCCGCTCTACACGTTTAGGCAAATTAGCCTGTTCGTTCTCAAGTTAAGTGCCTAAAGTTTAAAGTGCCTAAAGTGAGCTAAAGTTATAATTGTTTCCCGCTTACTGCCTACTTCTTCGTGCCTCCTTTTTTTGCTTATTGCCTACTGCCTACTGCTTCCTG
>CAZMUW010000121.1:0-3814 GCA_964569645.1 uncultured Desulfobacteraceae bacterium
CATATTCCCTCCCCCTTGACGGGGGAGGGTTAGGGTGGGGGTGAACGATTACGGACATCCAAATGATAGGTGTATAGATAACGTATATACCCAAGAATTCAATATTCAATCTCATGAAATCGAAATTAGAGATCGTAATACCGTTTACAACAGTTGAACTTTGCCAAAAAAGGTCCGCCCCTTCCATCGATTTTGACATAAAATAATTCTATCCATCTTATTTTTCTGGACAATCATAATCTTAGCAGTAACCGGACGCAAGGCGTGCCAAAGAAACCACCCTTCCTCTGCCCCTCAAGTGGGTGCCTCTCTCTTGAAGATAGACAATTTAACACCGCTCTAAAATTAAACTTTTTCCTTGACAGGAGCACATTCTTGGCGTTATATCATACCGATCTGATATAGATTACTTCTATCGGGATTAGACCAACCGATCTGGAATCAGGTGAAGCTATCGACAAAAAGCAGGTACGGAACAAGGCTATTGATGGACCTGGCCCGCCATTATGACCAGGGGCCGGTTCAGATAAGCGCGATTTCCAAGCGGCAGGATATTTCGGTGAAGTACCTGGAACAGATCATCCGGCCCCTCAAGGGCGCCAAACTCATCAGCAGCGTCCGGGGGCCCAAGGGCGGGCACATGCTGGCCAGAAGACCGGAGGAGATTAGCCTAGGCCAAGTCGTCAGGTTGTTCGAGGGCCGGAGTGAACTGGTTGAATGCATCAGCCATCCCGAAAGATGCCCCATATCTGATGATTGTCGCGTTCGATTGGCCTGGCAAGAGGCGACCCGGTCCCTTTACGAAAAATTGGACACCACAACCATCGCCGACCTGGGGGTTAGTGATTCAAGTTAAGTGCCTAAAGTTTAAAGTGCCTAAAGTGCCTAAAGTTAAAGGAACAAAAATGACCATCACATGCTTTGGGCCAGTTTTATTGGTTTAAAAATGGGATTTCCTATACTCTTGAATTAAGACCAGAAAAAGGTTATTCCGATGGAGCGTAAGAATCCTTTGGAGCACCTATTGGGTACACTGCTAACAAATAGTTGGAGGAATTGAATGAATTACATCGTGTGGGAAAACCTGGGACCTGTAACAAAGCTGGTGATGAACCAGCTCCATTATGGTGGGCTCCTTTTCATGATATTAGCTTATTCTTTCAAGATTTATCAATTCTTTCAAAAGCCTTCGCCTGTTGAAGGAACCCCGGCACGCGGCGACCACAACAAGGCGATTCGCTATGCATACATGACGCTTGCCATGCCGTGGGAGCTGGAAAGCCAAAGACGCCATTGGTTTCGTTACCTGGAATTCGTATTTTTTCATCTTGCAATGGCAGTAGGTATCGGCTTCGCCTTTATGGTTCCGATAGTTCATGAAGTAATGAAACATCCTGCAATTACTGCTTTTGCCCGGCTTTTCTTTGGGTTGGGTTTTTTAATCGGTATTTCCCGGCTGTCTAGGCGGATATTTTTTGCAGAAATGCGCAATATTAGCACCCCTGATGATTTCTTTTGCTTGATCCTGCTGTCCCTCTGGATGTTCTCAGGCTGGCTCGCCGCCCCCCTGAAAGACACCACATGGCTCTTTGTGTATTATTGTATGGCAACCTTTTTTCTCTTTTATGTCCCATTTTCAAAGATCAGCCATTACGCCTATTACCCTTTCATACGGTACTATGTTGGCAGGCACTTTGGACACCGGGGTACCTTTCCCAAAAAGAGGGTTAGTGGTAATTCATAAAAAACAAAAACCTTCAGGTCTTACACTTCAGACCTCAAGCCAGTTTAGAAGGAGAGTCTAATGACCGAAAAGAGTGATCATGCAATCTCTTTTAACAAGAATTTCAAAGCACGTACGAACCGTCAACATGCCTTATCGTTTGCAGCATGTGTTCACTGCGGCACATGCAATGACTCTTGCCACTATTACCTTGCAACCGGAGATCCGGAGATGACGCCCGCTGCAAAAATGGACAAAATCAGGCAAGTTTACAAGGCTCAAAATGACTGGCTCGGAAAGCTGGCCCCAAAGTGGGTCGGTGCAAAAGAGATTGAGACCGATAAAGAACTTGAAGAGCTGAAAGACATCGTATTTGGTTCCTGTACCGGTTGCCGTCGCTGCACCTTCAATTGCCCGTTTGGGGTCGACACTGCTATTCTTGTAGGACTGGCACGCTCCTGCCTGGTTGACGAGGGGATAGCACCTGAAGGAGTTCTAACGGTTATGAAAGACCAGTGGGAAACCGGCAACCAGATGGCTATTTCGCCAAAGGATTACATCGAGACACTTGAGTGGCTTGAAGAGGAACTCCAGGAAGAGTTGGAAGATCCGGATTATAAGGTTCCCATCGACAAAAAAGGCGCCGATTTCGTTTATGTCATCAATCCGAGAGAGATCAAATATGACCCGCGTCCGCTACAAGCGGCGTTCAAAATCTTTTATGCTGCTGGGCTGGACTGGACAATGGGATCTACCGGCTGGGACAACACCAATTTCGGCCTTTTTTCAGGAAAAGCGGATCTCGGCGGACATATGGGAAATCTCGCTTACAATCATGCCAAGAAACTCCAGGTAAACCGGATGGTTGTTTCAGAATGCGGTCACGGCCTGCGTTCAACAAAATGGGAAGCCCCAAACTGGGGAAAGGCTAACCCCCTGCCCTTCCAGATTATCTCTATACTGGAGGTGATGGTTGACCTGATCAACAAGGGTAAGATCATTCTTGATCCATCGCGAAATCCTCACCCTGTCACCTATCATGACCCGTGCAACCTTTCCCGTTCCGCCGGGATAACCGAAGAGCCGAGATTTTGCCTGAAGCGAGCCTGCTTAGATTTTCGCGAGATGACCCCGAATCGGGCCGATTCATACTGCTGTACTGGTGGGGGAGGCGCCATGTCGATGTCGGAATATGCGCAGCGCCGTCTCGAGGTCGCCAAGACAAAGGCAGAACAGATCAAGGCCACCGGAGCGGCAATTGTGGCGACCGCCTGTCATAACTGCGTTGACGGTCTGTCCGACCTTATTAAAAAATATGATCTCAAATATGACTATGGGGATGGAAATCTGAAATTTTTGACCGCTCCCAACGTCTGCGAACTGGTTGCAGAGGCGCTCGTTATCCCGAAGGAATTGCGCAGGGTTGCAAGAGAGCCAAGAGAAGAAATCAAAGGGAGGAGAATCCTTGTAATCGACGATGAGCCCGATTTTGTTATATTCCTTCAGACACTGCTGGAAGACAACGGTTTTGAGGTGGTTACTGCTGCCGACGGCGCAACGGGTCTGGCGAAGGCCAAAGTGGAAAAACCAGATCTGATTACGCTCGACATTTCCATGCCTGGTAAATCAGGCGTTCAGGTCTACCGCGATATACGCTCAAACCCGGAAACCGAGGATATTCCGGTCTTTATCGTCACTGGGGTGGTTGATTTCCGGCAACTGATGTATCAAAAATCGGTTCAGGCGCCGGAAGGTTTTCTGAACAAACCGATTGATAATGATGTCTTCCTGATGACAGTAAACAAGATCCTGGAAAAATCCGCTCGAAATAAAAAGGTCAATGCCTGATAGCGATTTATGGGTTCGAGTTTAGAATTCCGGATCACAAGAATTAGGAAATCTTTCAACATTTTCGTCGGTTTTTTTGGTCAGCCTGTATTCCGGTGCGTTAGGGTGGAAAGGTCTGGATGGAAAGCAAAGTGGGAGAATTGAAAAAGACAGATGCGGATAGCATTTATCTTCATTATTTCAAAGAAATGCCGTGTTTCGTCTCTATCCAGGACCGTGAAATGCGGATTAGAGACTGCAACC
>CAZMUW010000121.1:3914-5236 GCA_964569645.1 uncultured Desulfobacteraceae bacterium
ATGCCGTGTTTCGTCTCTATCCAGGACCGTGAAATGCGGATTAGAGACTGCAACCTGTTATTTGAGAAGAGCTTCGGGGCCCAAGTCGGAGCACATTGCTGGGAGGTTTATAAGGGCCGGATGAGCAAATGCCAGGATTGTCCTGTGGAAAAAACCTTCCAGACGGGTAAACCCCAGCAGAGCGAAGAGGTGGTCACAAATCTCAAAGGCGAGGATGTGCCGGTTTATGTGTATACCTCCCCGATCCTGGGTGAAAATGGCGAAGTTGAATGTGTCTTAGAGGTTTCCACCGACATTTCCCAGGTGAAAAAAATCCAGAGGAAGCTACACAAGACCCAGCAACGTTTGCAACAATTCTTCGATGAAGTTCCCTGTTATGTCACGATACAAGATAGAGAACTAAAAATTACAGCTGCTAATCGGAGATTCAGGGAGGATTTTGGCGAGGGGGTCGGTGCCCATTGCTATGAAGCTTATAAGCACCGCGATGAGCCATGCTTAGAATGCCCTGTAGCCAGGACCTTTGAGGATAGCCAGTCACACCAGAGCGAGGAGGTGGTGACAGCGATGTCAGGGGACCAATACAATGTACTGGTATCGACGGCGCCTCTGAGAAACCCTGAGGGTGAAATCATTGAAGTGCTTGAAATCTCGACCAACATTACGCAGGTGCGGCAACTTCAGGACCAGCTCACCTCGTTGGGCCTTCTTGTGGGCTCCATTTCACATGGTATCAAGGGGCTGACTTCGGGTCTGGACAGCGGTATGTATTTAATCGGTTCCGGCCTTGAAAAGGATGACAGGGAGAGAATTGACAAAGGGTGGGATATTGTCCAGCGAAACGTCAGCCGGATACGGAGCATGATTCTTGACATTCTCTACTATGCCAAGGACCGCGAGTTACAATATGAAACCGCGGACGTCCTCGAATTTGTCTCTGATATTGCATCGACTATGGAAGGCAAGGCCAGCAATTTCAATGTTGATTTCAGGTATGATTTTGCACCGTCCCTGGGTGAATTCTCTGTAGACCATACTGCCATACGTTCCGCACTGATCAATGTCTTGGAGAACTCCTTTGAGGCGTGCCGTAGAGATCTCAATAAACCATCGCATCTTGTCACTTTTCGCGTCCAAGAGGATCAGGCTCAAACGCATATACTTTTTGATGTTACCGATAATGGCATTGGAATGGATCGTGAGACGCAGGAAAAGATATTCAGCCTCTTTTTTTCGTCAAAAGGCATTGAGGGAACGGGACTTGGCCTATTCATATCGAACAAGATTTTCAAAAGGCATGGTGGATCCATTGAAGTGTCATC
>CAZMUW010000122.1:0-5197 GCA_964569645.1 uncultured Desulfobacteraceae bacterium
CAAATCAAGGAAGAACTCCGTGCACGGGGTGTAAAAATGAGGATGACCTGGTAAGGAAGATGAAGCAAGCTACATAAGGTGAATAGCATGACTTGTCATGGGCCTAGAGAGGCATGTGGTGTCTTTGGTGTGTTCGGACACAAGGATGCTGCAAAGTTGACATATTTTGGGCTTTATGCCTTACAGCACAGGGGGCAGGAAAGTGCCGGCATTGTTAGCTCCACTGGAAAATCGACCTATGAACACAAGGGGATGGGGCTGGCACAAGAGATATTCAATGAATCCACCCTAAGCGAGCTCCGTGGTCATATAGCCGTTGGTCATGTGAGATATTCCACGACCGGTTCTTCGGTTGCAAAGAATGCACAACCCTTTGTGGTCTCACACGCAGGCAAAACCCTTGCCATTGCCCATAATGGAAACCTTACCAACGCCAGAGAGATAAGAAATGATCTTGAGACAAAAGGCTCCATTTTTCAGACCACTATGGACAGCGAAATCATTGTTCATCTGTTGGCCCGGAATATCCAAAGGGGCATAGGAGAAGCCATGGTCAAGGTAGTATCCCGGATTGAAGGTGCCTATTCTTGTGTCCTGATGACTAAAGAAAAGCTTATTGCCTTTCGGGATCCTAACGGATTCAGGCCCCTTTGCCTGGGACTGCTTGATGAAGGCTATATCGTGCCCTCTGAAACATGCGCTCTTGATTTGATAGAGGCTCAGTATATCAGGGATATCGATCCAGGCGAGATACTGATTATCGGTCAAGACGAATTAAAATCAATCAAGCCTTTTCCAGAACACAAAAAAACCTTCTGCATCTTTGAATACATCTATTTTGCAAGACCTGACAGCAATATCTTTGGCCAGAATGTGTATGCTGTGCGAAAGAGGCTTGGAAAGAGGCTGGCCCAGGAATATCCAATTGAGGCCGATTTTGCTATGCCCTTTCCTGACTCTGGAAACTATGCCGCCATCGGTTTCTGTCAGGAGTCTGGCATACCTCTGGAGATGGGAGTTATCAGGAACCACTATGTTGGAAGGACCTTTATTGAGCCTACGCAATCAATGCGAGATTTCGGGGTGAAGGTCAAGCTGAATCCGGTCAGGGAAATCCTAAATCAGAAAAGGGTCGTGATTGTTGAAGACTCGATCATACGCGGTACGACAAGCAAGATGAGGATAAAGACCTTGCGGGAGGCAGGGGCGTGGGAAATTCATATGCTGGTTAGCTGCCCTCCCCATAGATATCCCTGTTACTATGGTATTGATTTTTCAACCAAGGGCGAGTTGATCGGCTCCCAGCGTTCTGTGGAGGAAACTAAAAACTTCATTGGCCTGGATAGCCTGTGCTATCTGAGCCTTCCCGGGATGCTTGAAGCGACTGGACTTGGAGAGGATAGTTTCTGTTTGGCCTGTTTTAATGGTAAGTACCCTATTCAACCCAAAGAAGGCATCTCAAAGCTCTCCCTGGAGGTCTGAAATCATGTAATGGCTTTACCAAGAGGGCACCATTATGTTAGGCCTATAGATAATTATGGCAGGAGGGCTAATCATCCTTACAGCCCAACTGTTAAGGCTGATTCAGCGACTATGAAAAGGCTTTATTTAAAGTGGAGGGATGCATGCTTTGCAAGACAAAAAACGATGTTATGAAAATGGTAAAGGAGAGGAATGTCAGTTTTATACAATTCTGGTTTGCGGATGTTCTGGGTATCTTGAAGAGTTTTGCCATTACTCCATCTGAGCTAGAAGAGGGATTGGAAGAGGGAATGGGTTTTGATGGCTCTTCTATCGAAGGGTTTGCCAGGATTGAGGAGAGCGATATGATAGCCATGCCCGATCCAGCTACCTTTCAGTTGCTCCCCTGGCGGCCCCATGATAGACCGGTGGCCCGAATGTTCTGCGATATCCTGCAGCCGGATGGAAGCCACTATGAAGGTGACTCGCGCTATGTGTTAAAGAGAATGACAGGAAAACTGGCCGAAAGAGGATATAATGCTTACATGGGTCCAGAACTGGAGTTTTTCTGTTTTGAAAGTCAGAATGGCCCGAAATTCCTTGATAAGGGTGGATATTTTGATGACAGACCCTTAGACATGGGCGGGGATTTGAGAAGAGAAATGATCTTTGCTCTCCAGGACATGGATATCCGGGTGGAATACAGCCACCATGAGGTTGCCCCCAGTCAGCACGAAATCGACCTCAGATATGATGAAGCACTGGCCATGGCTGACAAGACCATGACCTATAGGATAGTGGCAAAAGAGATTGCAAGACAAAAGGGTTTTTATGCCACCTTTATGCCCAAGCCTGTCTTTGGTCACAATGGAAGTGGTATGCATGTCCATCAATCTCTGTTTAGGGGTGACATAAATGCCTTTTATGATCCCCAGGACAAGCATCATCTATCAAAAATAGCAAAATCTTACATTGCGGGCATTATGAGGCATGCCAGAGAGATTGCCGCAGTAACCAATCAGTGGGTAAACTCTTACAAAAGGCTGGTCCCCGGCTATGAGGCACCGGTCTATATCTCCTGGGCCAGGCGCAACCGCTCCACGATGATTCGGGTACCTATGTACAAACCAGATAAAGAGCAGGCAACGAGGATTGAGCTCAGATCTCCTGACCCAGCCTGCAATCCATACCTGGCATTCGCGGTTATGCTGGCAGCTGGGTTACAGGGGATTGACGAGAGCTATCCGCTCCCGGAGCCAATAGAGGAAGATATCTACGAGATGGATGAGGGTGCGCGGGAACGGGCTGGGATCGAGTCTTTGCCAGGAAACCTTTTCGAAGCGATTCAGGAGGTAGAGAAGAGTGAGCTGGTACGCCAGACCCTGGGTGATCACATCTTTAATAAGTTCATAGCCAACAAAAAGATCGAATGGGATCGGTATCGGATCCATGTAAGCCAGTACGAGATCGAAAAATATTTACCATTACTTTGAGGGAGAGAAAAATCGGTTACAGACCTACTGGCCCACGATGTAGAACATGTTCCATCTATAACGTACAAAGGCCTTTCATTATGTTTTAACCCACAGCATGATCTATTCCAAGTTTCTAGCCAGAGGCTATCTTGCTTATGGAAATATCACCACTTTAGATAAACTTAAAGCCCTGGAGATCTGGGTTGCAGAAAAGATCTGTGCTGATTCGGTAAGGTACAACAGCCTGGAGACCTTTGTTGAGGCATTGAAGATTCCCAAGGAATCTCTATGCTTAAAATGCTGGGATGGAAACTCACCAATAAGATTGTTAGAGCAAGCTGAAAAAGGATCTTAAACGATGAAAATCGCATTAGCCCAAATTAATCCAACTATCGGGGATTTTACCCTCAATACGGAAAAGATTATGGCTGCAACAGAAAAGGCTATAGGTCTTTCCTGCGATCTAATTGTCTTCCCAGAACTAGTTATCTCTGGCTATCCGCCACGGGATCTTCTGGAAAAGAAAGACTTTGTCGAAGCTAACCTGATGAATTTACAAAACCTGGTTAAATCTATAAAGGGCATTGGTGTGATATGCGGGTTTGTGGATAAAAATCCAGGGAAAGGAGGCAACCCTCTCTACAACTCGGCTGTACTTTTTGATAAAGGAAAGATACTCCATCGGGTGCACAAGAGGCTTCTTCCCACCTATGACGTGTTTGAGGAGAGGAGGTATTTTGAGCCGGGGAAGGAATACTCATCTTTTTTCTACAAGGGCTATCGGATGGGGCTTACCATCTGTGAGGACATCTGGAATGACAAAGACTTCTTCTCAAGACAGCTTTACCCGGTTGATCCGGTAGAAAGGATGATTAAAGAAGGCGTCAACCTCCTCATCAATATCTCGGCATCTCCCTATCATGTGGGCAAGAGAGAATTTAAGTGGGGCATGTTCGGAGATATCTCCAAGAAATATAGGGTTCCTCTCCTCTACGTTAATCAAGTTGGTGGAAATGACAGTGTGCTTTTTGATGGCATCAGTCTTGCTTTCGATTCAAAAGGCAAGATGGCCGCGAGGGCTCGAGACTTTGAAGAGGACATAGTTATCTTTGACACTGATAGGGAAAAAGGCGACCTCCATCCAGTCTCTGAAACTGACATACATTCCATCCTTAATGCCCTGATCATGGGTACCAGAGATTATGTCAGGAAATGCGGGTTTTCCAGGGCAGTAGTGGGATTGAGCGGCGGCATTGATTCAGCCCTTACAGCATGTATTGCAGTCCAGGCCCTTGGAAAGGAAAATGTTATCGCAATTTTTATGCCTTCTCAATACACCATTAAAGAAAATTTTGAAGATACCAAAGAGTTGGCAGTTAATATGGGGATTAAGCTTTTTCATGTGTCCATTGAAGGGATATTTAAAAAATTTCTTCAAGAGCTATCCCCCCTCTTTAAAGACGTGGCCGCGGAAGTCACAGGTCAAAATATCCAGGCAAGGATCCGGCAAATCATCCTCATGGCCCTTAGCAACAAGCTTGGTTACCTCCTTCTCTCAACGGGTAATAAATCGGAGTTGGCGGTGGGCTACTGTACGCTATACGGGGATATGAGCGGTGGACTGGCCGTTCTCTCAGATATCCCAAAGACCATGGTCTATGAAATCGCTTGTCTGATCAATAAGGAAAAAGAGGTGATTCCTCAAAGAATTATTCAAAAACCTCCATCGGCTGAGCTTAAGCCTGACCAATTGGATCAGGATGACTTGCCCTCTTATGAGGTTCTAGACGGTGTACTGAAGGCCTATATCGAAGAAAATAAGGCAGCAGAGGAGATTATAGGGATGGGGTTTGAACAATCAATCGTCAGGGATATCATCAGCCGGGTTGATCGCAATGAATATAAGAGGCATCAATCCCCTCCGGGATTAAAGGTTACCTCAAAGTCCTTTGGTTACGGAAGAAGACACCCTATAGCCCAGAGGTATCTACCTGTATGATAATAACAAAGCGATCCCTTGGTCTCCCTTCAAAGATCCTGACCCCTTTTGCACAAAACTTTCGAATAAAAACTATGATTATCTTATTAAACGGGTTTTACTTTGCTAAACCCGCACCATTAATAGTGGGTAAGTCTATATGAGATTGAAAAATATTTACCAATACTTTAAAGGATAGATTTAGTCAAATCGTTAATTGGTGGAGTTGGAACTTAGTTCGCTTCGCTCACAATTGGAATGTTGGAATGTTGGAATAATGGAA
>CAZMUW010000123.1:0-5167 GCA_964569645.1 uncultured Desulfobacteraceae bacterium
ATTTTCGCTAAGAGAAAGGAGGGATTAGGATGAAGGGAAAAGCTATTATCTTTTTCATGATCTTCAGCTTCATTGCAGTTTTTTTAGGATGTGCCGAAAGCAGGATTTATCTTGTGGATGTTAAATATATCCCGGAGAAGAAGGCACCTCCTACCTCAAAGATAGTGGGCATTTGCCCCTTTGAGGATGCGAGGAAAGAAAAAGAGAAAGAGGCCATCGGCATCAGGTATCGGCCCCGGAAGAAGGTCGATCTCCTGAAGCTCAAAGGGATCAGACTTTCCGAATCCGTTACCCAGGCCGTGAAGGACTACTTTGCCGAAAGGGGATTCGAGGTCACTGATTGCAAGGGATGGGACAAGAGCCCTGAGGGACTTGCCCGATTACCCAAGGATCTCTTTCTCGTGGTAGGAGGAAGAATCGATTCTTTCACGGTTGAAGCCCGGTCAGGTATTACGATCACGGATACCCATTACAATGTGAAGATGGAGGCCTTCATCGGTCAGGTTGAGAAAAGGAAGATGGTCACCCGCAGCATCGAGAGCGCACCCAATACCAAAAAGATGGGATTTGATCCAGAAGAGGTCAAGGCCAGGCTGAACAGCATCTTGACCGAGGTGATCCGGAAACTTTTTGAAGTTAAGTATTGAGTTTGGTTCCGCGGAATCCGGCCTCTTGGCTCGATCTCAAGAGGTAATCGCATCAGTGGAAGGGAAAGGATCGCCATATACCCACTTTAGATGTCAACCTACTATCAAAGGGTGAAGGATGAAGGTATCTACTGTAGAACAGATGAGGAATCTTGATAGAAGGGCAATAGAGGAATTTAAAATCCCTGAGATGATTCTTATGGAAAACGCGGGTCAGGCCGTATATTTTGTAATCCATAATGAGCTTGGAGTAATGGGAAAAAGGTTCATTATCTTTTGTGGAATAGGCAACAATGGTGGTGATGGATTCGTTGTTGCGAGAAAGCTTCACTCAAATGGGGGACTGGTCAGGGTATTTCTTCTGGGAGATAAGGAAAAATTAAAGGGGAGCGCAAAAGAGAATTTTAACATGATTTCCGCTCTTCCCATCGAGATTGAGAAGATTGCCTCTGTGGAACAGATAAGATCTTCTCTCCCTCACTGCGATGCAGTCATTGATGCCATATTCGGAACCGGTCTTATAAGGGATGTAGATGGGATATATAGAGAGGTAATCGAGTTAATCAACCGGAGTGAGACATTAGTATTCAGCATTGATATCCCCTCTGGTGTCAATGGTGATACTGGGCAGATAATGGGATGTGCTATCAAGGCAGACTATACTATAACATTCGGTCTTCCAAAACTGGGGAATCTGCTTTATCCGGGCTTTGATCTCTGTGGGAAGCTTTATGTTACCCATATCTCCTTTCCCCCTTCCCTCTACAATACTGATAGTATAAAGGTAGAAACAAATAATCCCTTAAGACTTCCAAAGAGAGGGAAGGATACCCACAAGGGTGATTATGGAAAGGTACTCTTTATTGCAGGTTCCTCAAATTATCTTGGTGCCCCCTATTTTTCTGCCCTCTCCTTTCTTAAAGCAGGTGGAGGGCTTTCATATCTGGCCTCACCTGAATCAATAACCAATTTCCTGGCCAACAAGGGAAGTGAAATCGTTTTTATGCCACAGAAGGAAACAGATAAAGGAAGCCTATCCCTAAAGGCCAGGGACCATCTTTTGGAGTTCTCAGACAGGGTAGATATGGTCATCATTGGCCCGGGATTATCGTTGAATGATGAAACACAGGAATTGGTAAGAGAGATCACAAAAGAGGTCAAAAAACCCCTTTTAATAGATGGTGATGGAATTACCGCCATTTCCAGGGATATAGATATAATAAAAGAGAGAAAAGAAGTGACAATCCTGACCCCTCATCTTGGTGAGATGTCAAGGATTACAAACACAGATATAGGAGAGATCCAAAAAAGCAAGATCCCTCTATTGTTCAAAACATGCAAGGAATTAAATGCCTATATAATCTTAAAGGGAGCCCATACGCTCATAGGTTATCCTGATCAACATATCTTCATCAACATGAGTGGAAATCCTGGTATGGCTACTGCCGGCAGTGGAGATGTCCTTGTCGGCACCATTGCAGCCATGTTTGGCCTTGGATTATCAATTGAGGAGAGCGCACAGATGGGTGTATTTATCCATGGTATGGCTGGAGACTTTGTAATAAGAGATATAGGGGCAGACGGGATAATAGCTGGAGACATCATGAACTATCTCCCGGAAGCGGTAAGATATTGCCGGGAAAACTTTGAAGATATCATTAAAAATATATATGAAAATATTTATACTATATAGTGCTTGACCGAAAACCTCGTAAAAAATTTTTCAATTTTACTCAGGTAATTTCAACAAGTTAATATTACTTGATTTTTCAATCGAAAATCTGAAATCAAAAATCCAAAATCGTGCCTGAACGGACTTTTCGTTCAGGCACTAATTAATAGAACTTTTTTGATATTTCAACTAAAAAATGTTCCGGAAACACATTTTTTTGGAAGAAAAGTGGACTTTTTTCAGCAGATGGGGTATATGCATGGGCAAAACGAAAGGTTAAGCTATATGGATAAGGAGGTTAATAATGGGAGAGAGTAAGCCGACCCGTGAAGAGGCCTGGGCACTGTTGACGGAATTTAATCAAAATGACAGTCTGATCAAGCACGCCCTCTGTGTGGAAGGGGTGATGCGCCACGTCGCCAGAAAAAGGGGCGAGGACGAGGACAAATGGGGAATCATTGGCCTCGTTCACGATCTCGACTATGAACGCTTTCCAGACGAGCACTGCAAGAAAACCCGGGAGATACTAATAGAGAGGGGCTGGCCCGAAGACTACATCAAAGCCATTGTCTCTCATGGATGGGGAATATGCTCGGACGTGGAACCAAAAAGCGACATGGAAAAAGTTCTCTATGCTATCGACGAGCTGACAGGGCTTGTCACCGCGGTTGCCCTGGTGCGCCCATCAAAGAGCGTCATGGACCTGTCCCCCAAATCGGTGAAAAAGAAATGGAAAGATAAGGCGTTTGCAGCTGGTGTTGACCGCGCTATAATTGAAAAGGGTGCCGCCATGTTAGGTGTGGAAATATCAGAACTGGTCGAAGATGTGATTATGGGCATGAGGGATGTTGCTGACCCAATCGGTCTCAGGGGAGCACTCTAGATTTCTTCATAGCTCAAGATCTTAACATTTATGTCAAGCCCGCCCTGGCCTCCGGCTCGTAGAGCCTACGCCTCGGCCTCCAGCCCGTAGGGGCTTACGCCCCCGGTGGGAGAGCGCGACGTGGTTATGGTAAGTGGTTCTCGCTGCAACAGTAAGGAAAGAGAGGCCATAGAACTCAGACCTTGCTCCTCAGGTCTGGGCCAGGGTTTTTGTGGTGAAACAATTCTTTCTGACTCAGGGCCATAATCAGGGCATCATCGCTCATATAGTAGTCTGGAATTTTTCCAATTATTTTCATACCCAGTCTTTTGTAAAACTTTATTGCTCCACTGTTCTTTGATCTAACTTCGAGCCATAATCTTTTCTTAGCACACTTTGAAGCATGCATGAACAACATCTTCCCAAAACCCTTTCTTCTGTATGTGGATTTAACAGCAGTGGAATGGATGTGGCCGCTTATATCAAAGATTATGTATCCCACAATATCTTTACCAGTTTCTATAACAATAAAATTATCCGGGAAACTGTTTGCATAGCTTAGAAAAGTTCCCTTTGAGTAGGCTGTCTTTGGAAATGCCTGTTCTTCAATCTCAAGTATTTTATTGATATCTTCTATCTTGAATTTTCTAATCTTGGCAGGAGCCTTTTCAGCCATTTATCGATATTAACATTGAATTGATAGAGTTCCCTTTTTTCTCAAGGAAGTATAGATGAGAGAGGCTTGGGCGTCAAGCAAGAAATTCTCTAAACATATGGTGGTTCAAGGTTATCCGGTTGCAGCACCCTATATCCTCGCATATGTCAAATGTTGTGATCTGACCCCACTTATATCTCCCCTTTCTTATTGCGAGGTCATAGCACCTATGCTATCATCCACACCTCTTTGTAGGTATGTGGTTTCTAACCTTGGAGTGGAAACATGAACAACCACTCGCACCTCCTTCAGGTACAAGAGCTCAAGACGTACTTCTACACATTTGAGGGCGTCGCCAGGGCTGTGGATGATGTGTCCTTTTACATGGACAAGGGGGAGACCCTTGGGTTGGTCGGGGAGTCGGGTTGCGGGAAAAGCGTCACAGCCATGTCCATCATGAGGATCATACCAGAGCCGCCCGGAAAAATTGTCCACGGAAAAATCCTCTTTGATGGTGTCAACCTCCCCGATCTCACCATGAAGCAAATGAGAGTCATTCGAGGCAGACGGATCTCCATGATCTTCCAGGAACCAATGACGTCCCTCAACCCTGTCTTTACCATCGGAGACCAGATATCTGAGATGTTTGTCCTTCATCAGAGACTCGGTAAGAAGGAGAGTTGGGAACGAGCTGTTGAGATGCTCAGGACAGTGCAGATTCCATCTCCAGAGAGAAGAGTTCATGAATACCCTCATCAGCTTTCAGGAGGCATGCGGCAGAGGGCCATGATCGCCATGGCCCTTTCCTGTAATCCGGAAATCCTGATTGCTGACGAACCCTCTACCGCCCTGGACGTGACTATTCAGGCACAGATCATTGATCTGATGATGCAACTAAAAAAGGATTTTGATGCGGCCATCATGCTGATCACCCACGATCTTGGAGTGATCGCAGAAATCGCCCAGCGAATTGTGGTGATGTATGCAGGCAAGGTGGTAGAGGAGGGTCAAACCATGTCTATTTTTGAAGACCCAAGACATCCCTATACACGGGGGCTTCTTAAGTCCATTCCAAAGCTGGGTGAGAGGTCTCGATACGGTCGCCAACGCCTTAAGGAGATCCCGGGCATAGTTCCAAGTCTTTATGAATTGCCACCCGGATGCAGCTTTTCTCCTCGATGCCCAGAAGCCACAGCGATTTGTCAGGAAAAGGCACCTGAACTGACTGACCTCGGCGGGATCCATTGGGTCAGGTGCTGGCTTTATTAGGATCATTAAGTTAAGTGCCTAAAGTTTAAAGTGCCTAAAGTGCCTAAAGTTAAAGGAACAAA
>CAZMUW010000124.1:0-5163 GCA_964569645.1 uncultured Desulfobacteraceae bacterium
TAAACTAGCGCCTATGCGTCCCCAAGAAGAGTGGACTTATGGGTAATAGTTAGCCTTCAAACAAGGGTTAGTCATTTGAGTTAATCAGACGAGGGTAGAGGTCTGGGTTCCTGAACCTCCGTTTCCTTCTCACAACATACCGGATTACCTTCTCCGGCTTTGGTACAAAGTATTTCAGTACCACATACCACGCAACGATATCTCTTACCAAGTTGACTCATCTCTTCTTTTCACCTCCAGGCTTTTTAAGTTCCATTGGCTCACCGCAGCAGTAAAGCTCTCCTTTGCCACCGCGGGTTACTATAAACTCCGCGCCGCACGTTTTGCAGACATATCTTTTTCCGACCTGAGCCGCCATCTTATATTGTACCTCCTTTTCCATACCTCTCCCGAAGTTCTTTCTTTAAAACCTTACCCATTTGATTGCGCGGTAAAGAATCAACAAAGACTACCGACCTGGGTCGTTTAAACCCGGCCAACCTTGAGTGACAGTACTCTATAATCTCTTCTGGCAAGGCCTGCTCGCCTTTTTTCAGTACCACGATAGCCCTGGGTTGCTCTCCCCAATCGGGGTCAGGGACGCCAATGACCGCCGCTTCCTCAACTTTGGGATAAGCATGAAGCACATCCTCAACCTCTTCCGGCGAGATATTCTCACCCCCCCTGATGATCATATCATCAGCACGTCCAGCCAGGTAAATATATCCCTCCTCATCAATCCATCCCATGTCACCTGTTCGCAGCCACCCATCAGGAGTTATGACCTGGGAGGTCTTTTGTTCATCACCCCAATAACCTGTCATTACACGGGGGCCTCTGACTACTATCTCACCCACCTCTCCAGGTGGCACTATATTCCCATCTTCATCCAGGGTCTTAACCTCCACATCGGGTAGTGGCCTGCCAATAGAGGAAGCAAGTCTCTTCAACCTTTTCTCCCGCTCCTCTTCGGTGCCCTCAATAATATGGTCTTCAGGGCCTAAAGCAGCTATGGTGGAAGCAGTCTCTGTTTGCCCAAAGGCATTGATAAACCTTACCCAGGGCATAACCTCGATAGCCTTTTTAATGACTTCAAAAGGCATGGGTGCAGCGCCATACGTGATAACCTTCAGGCTCCCAAGGTTATAGTTTGTAAAGCCCGGATCATCAATGATCCTCTTCAGCATGGTCGGAACCAACATCGCCCGCGTCGCCTGCTCCCGCTCAACGGTCTCCATCCACTCCTTGAGCTCAAACTGCCTCATCATCACTAATGCTCGTCCACCATAAAAGGCTGCTAACATGGCCTGAATACCGGCTACATGATACAGCGGGACAGTAAGCAAGTTCCTCTCCTCTATCTCCGGGCTGGCAGGCTCTACATTATCCAGAACGTAGGAAACAAATCCGTTATGTGTCAATGGCACACCTTTGGGACGCCCGGTGGTGCCTGCCGTGTATATAAGAATGGTGATGTCTTCGTCTCCAATTTCACCGATACATTCATCGGATAGTGACGAATTGATTAGATCCTCGTAATAAAGCCTTCCATTTATATCACTATCAATAGAAATGCACTCCTTGATGGTGGGCAGCTGGGGTAATAGAGCATCTACCATATCCAGGTACCTGCTTCCCACAAAAAGGATCCTGGTCTCAGCATTAGATAACATATACTTTAACTCATCGGCCTTGGCCCTGAAATTCAAAGGAACGAAGATAGCCCCTACCATGGCCGCAGCGAAATAGGATTCGATATACTGATTGCAATTTACATGAAGCATCCCAATCCGATCGCCTTTTCCCACTCCTAACGCATTTAGGGCATTCGCCAGTCTATTGACTCGCTCATTGGTTTGGGCATACGTCCACCTTCCTCCCTCAAACACGATAGCATCCCTATCAGGACAGATTGCATTGGCTATGCTCAAGAAATCGGTCGTGTTCATTTTATCTCCTTCAAGATCAACCCGCCAGGACAACAGTGACCATGAGCGCCTATCCTATTAAAACTGCTGAGCGGTTGCTTTAACTTTTCTGGCCAGCCGTCGTCGCCAGCTGGAACGCAAGCCTTTTTTCCAGATCCAGCCCTTCTTTAAGGGTTAGGTCTAAGCCCCTCATCACTGCTTTTTTGGCATTCCTGACCGCGATTGGATTGCAGGAGGCTATCTTTCGCGCCATTTCCTCTGCAGTGTGAAGCAGTTTTTCCCGTGCCACTAATCGATTGACAAGTCCGATTCTGTAAGCTTCTTCACCTTTAATCCAGCGGTTAGTGAGTAACATTTCGAGGGCCCTTGCTCGTCCTACCGTCCGGGGAAGGGTCTGGGTACCACCAGCTGCGGGTATAATGCCCAGCCCAACCTCAGGTAGACCAAACCTGGCATCATCTGAAGCTATCCTAATGTCACAACACAAGGCTATTTCAATGCCTGAACCCAGGACATAGCCGTGAACAGCAGCGATAAGGGGCTGGGGAATATCTAAAAAGAGGCCCCATACATCACGTTCCCAGCGCATCTGTCGGGCTTCTATGGGGGATGGCGCAGTGAGAAACTCACTTAAGTCAGCTCCTGCACAGAATGCCTTTTCTCCTTTCCCCTTAAAGATACCAACCCTCACTTCGCTGTCATCTGCAATAGCACTGAGGACTTGATATAGATCATCTCTCATCTGAATATTATAGATGTTCAGAAGCTGAGGGCGATTTAGAGTTACATAGGCTATACCATTTTTCTTTTCATAGATCAAAGTCTTAAAGTCGCTCATTAAAATACCCCTAAGCGAACTTAGCTACGCTTCGCTCCGCAATTGGAATGATGGAATGATGGAATATTGGGTCTTTATTTCCTCTGCTTGAAAAATATTACTATTCATGGCAAAAAAAGCTTATGCTACGTCCTGCACCACATATCCGTTACCATATTGCGGCCATACTTGCTGCTCATTGGATAGAATTTGTAGCCCAATACAAACGATGGATCAGGCCATAGGGGCTGGGGAATTGGAATACTGGATTGCTGGAGTATTGGGTGAAGGTAATTCCCAGGATTCAATTATTCCACTATTCCATTCCCCCGGTTTTTTTGATCCCAAAACCCTTGATCCGTACACAGAGGTTATGCGTTTTTGACCATTATTCCAATATTCCAGCATTCCATTATTCCATGTGGGTGGCATAAAATAGGTCGCCACTAATACCTATTTGATTTCAATAAATTATACAATTTCTGAGACGTTAAATTACCACCCACTCCAATGGACATACCGGATGAAAAAGGCAGAGCCATCGATGACCCTGCCCTTGAATTTAGATTCCACTTGCTTGTCTTTTTTTCTGAGCAAATAAGGGAGAGGATAGAGCCTTGATCCTATCTACAACTTCTTTGATTCGCCTTTCCCCCGCTCAGTCAGAATCTCCTTTATTCCTGCAATAGAGGCCAGGACCCCGGTGGCTTCATAAGGTATGAATACCTTGTTGGCATCTCCTTTTGCCATCTCCTTTAGGGCATCCATATATTTTATGGCGATCAAGTCATTGGTGGGCTTTCCCTCATGGATGGCGCTATAGACCAATTTTATGGCCTCCGCCTCCGCCCTTTGAACCTTCAAAATGGCCTCGGCCTCTCCTTCAGCTGACAGGATGGCTGCCTTTTTCGTGCCCTCTGCTTCGGCAATTGTCGCATTCCTTTCACCTTCTGCTCTTAGGATGGCTGCCGTCTTCGCTCCTTCTGCCTCAGTAACGGTAGCCCTTCTCTCCCGTTCGGCCTTCATCTGTTTGGCCATGGCATCCTGTATTTCCTCAGGCGGTTCAATGTTCTTCAGCTCTACCCGGTTTATCTTAACCCCCCACTTATCTGTGGCCTCATCGAGAACAGATTGAAGCCTGTTATTTACCGTCTCACGGGAAACCAGGGTCTCATCCAGGGCAAGCTCACCCATGACATTTCTTAGAGTGGTTATGGTCAACTGTGTTATGGCAAAACCCAGGTCCACAATCTCATACATCGCCCTTTGTGGATCGGTTATCTGATAATAGACTACTGTATCCACAGCCATAGTTACATTATCCTTGGTGATAACGGGTTGGGGTTCAAAATCCATGATCCGCTCCCGCAAATCGATAAAGCTGGAGGATACACCCCCACTAATCATCGGCCTGACTCTATCGATGAAGGGCCAGATAAAATTGACACCGCTTTGGGCCATTCGATTGAATTTTCCCAGCCTTTCAATAATAAGCACATTGGCCTGTTTAACGATCTTAATCCCCTTCTTCCCTATCACCAACACCAAGATAATCAGAACTATGATCAAAACTATGCTACCTTGTTCCATGATCTATTCCTCCTCTTTTGATTTTAATTTTTCCACCAATACCTTATTTCCCACCACCCCTTTTACTCTCACCACCTCATCCTGGTCTATTCTTCCCTCCTCACTTATTGCTGACCAGCTCTCCCCCCCAATCTTCACTAACCCCGGTTTAGATTTCCCTTCTATCATCTGCATTACCAGTGCCTCTTGACCAATTAATGCCTCTACGTTTGTACTTATACCCACCTCCTTTCTAAAGAGAAACTGTCTAAAAATGGTCCGGGACAAAACTATCAGGATGAGGGAGGTGAGAATAAAGGATAGCGTTTGATAAATTGAGCCCGCTCCCAAAAGGGCAAGCCCTGCTGCCAAAAAGGCTCCTACCCCAAACCACAGAAGTAAGAATCCTGCCGTGAATATCTCACCGATGACTAATCCAATCCCCACAAAGACCCAAATGTGCCAATCTCTTAAGGGGAAGGTGCTGGGCACTAGATCTACTACTTTCTCCGTCCAGGGTATAGGGCGTTTCTCTATCTCTATCCCCTGAAGATGGAACTTTGACAAAAGTTCCTCCAAACTTTTGGCCTCGTGCTCAGCCACCTTTAGCCTAAGCGCTTCTTTGGTGGTCAGGGTGAGAAGCTTACCTTTCTCCACTACCCCCTCAACCTTAACGTCCGGATCGACCATAGCCTCGGCAATATCCCCAGGATGGTTGTTGGCCTCTGCCGTTGATTTCATCTCTTTTCTAAAATAGGAGATCACCTTTTCGCTGGCAGGCCTTTCCTCCCAATAGGTAAGTCTTACAGGGGTGGCAGCACCGATGGTACTTCCCGGGGCCATGACGATATGTCTTGTGGCCAGTGATAT
>CAZMUW010000125.1:0-5153 GCA_964569645.1 uncultured Desulfobacteraceae bacterium
GACGACTTACGCTGTGCGGTCAGAGCTGAACAAGCAAGCGCAGAACGGGGACGTTAATGGATTGCTGTCGGATGTATGATCCCGTGCCCAGACCTCCGTGCCAGACCTGATTTATAGATTTAAGAGGTGGATTCGAGCACATAGATCACTATCGACTTAGCAGGATTATCATAGTATGTCGCACCAGGGCAGGCTGATTTACAATGTTTGATTTATACGACTTCTGTTTGCGAAATATTACAGTGACAACAGCAGGTTTCAGGCAATTCGCGCCAGGGCAGGCCGACCCTACAGCCTAAAACTCACCAAAGTCAATAGACCCGACAAACTAATTGTAAGGAAATGAAATTAATCGGAGATATATTAAAAGAGATTTGCTCCCTTTCAGAGGAGGCACTTGCCGAAGCCCTTGAGATCCAGAAGGAAAAGGGCGGCAGGATAGGAGAAATCCTGATCCAGAAGGGGGCAATAAAAGAAGCAGACCTCTTAAAGGCCCGTGGCATTCAGTTTGGGCTCCCATTGTTGTCTGCCATCTCTACAGGAGATATGGATACTAATTTTACACAACACATTCCCATCCAGTTCCTGAAAAAATACAAGATGGTCCCGTTGGTCACCCCTGATGGGGTCTATATCGCCGTCAATGATCCTACGTTGTTTCAGCCCCTTGACGATCTGCACATGATTATGGGCTGGGATGGGGTAGAAACTGTGCTTGCACCCTATTCTGCCATCCTTTCTGCCATCAATTTTGCCTATGATATAAGCAGGGATTCTCCTGAACAGGTCATTCAGGAAATGCATGAGGAAGACAGGGACCTGATCATCTCTGCTGTTGAAGAAACCGGTGACCTATTGGACGATACAAGTGATGCCCCCATCATCAAACTGGTAAATTTAATGCTATCCCAGGCAGTAAAGGCCAGGGCCAGCGATATACATGTTGAGCCCTATCAGAGCAGAATCAAGATAAGGTACAGGGTGGATGGCATTCTCTATGATATGCTATCTCCGCCCAAGCACATTCAGTCAACACTTATATCCAGAATCAAGATTATGGCCAAACTGAACATTGCTGAAAAGAGGCTTCCCCAGGATGGCAGGATCGAGATCAGAATAGGGGATAAAAATGTGGATATTCGCGTCGCTACCATCCCTACCGCCTTTGGTGAGCGCGTTGCCCTTAGATTGCTGGACAAGAGCAATGTATTGCTAAAGCTTTCGGACCTCGGCATGTCTGAGGAGGGGCTGAAGGTATTTAACGGGCTCATCAAGTCTGCCCATGGTATTATCCTTGTTACAGGGCCAACAGGGAGCGGGAAAACCACAACCCTCTATGGCGCCTTAAGTACAATCAACAATTCGGACATCAATATCATCACTATAGAAGACCCCATTGAATACCAGATGGAGGGGATTGGGCAGATTCAGGTCAATCCCAAGATCGACCTCACCTTTGCCAACGGGTTGCGCTCTATTGTGCGCCAGGACCCTGACGTTATCCTTGTGGGTGAGATACGAGATCTGGAAACCGCAGAAATTGCTATTCAGGCTGCCTTGACCGGCCACCTGGTATTTTCTACCCTTCATACAAACGATTCGGCCAGTGCAGTGACGCGGCTTATTGACATGGGGATAGAGCCTTTTTTAGTGACCTCGTCGGTAATTGCGATAGTGGCCCAGAGGCTGGTGAGATCTATTTGCGATGAATGCAAAGCAGCATATATCCCTGATGAGGAATCCATGCAAAATATTGGCATAACACCGGAAATGTTTGCAGGAAAAGAGATATACGGGGGTAAAGGTTGCCACAGTTGCCTCAACACGGGATACAGAGGGAGAACTGGTATCTTTGAGCTGATGGTCCTGGATGATCAGATTAAGAATCTAATATTGAAAACCTCGGATTCCAATGCCATAAAGCGTAAGGCCGTTGAGCAGGAAATGGTGCCCCTCCGTCAAGATGGGGCCTTGAAGGTGCTTAATGGGATTACGACTGTAGAGGAAGCCCTTAGGGTAACACAGAAATAGATAAGGGACTGGAGTATTGGAGTGATGGAGTAATGGAGTAATGGAGTATTGGAGTGATGGAGAATGTGAACAAATTAGAGAATCAAAAGAGATATAATTTGAATCGTGGGTATCAAAAATTGCGTGTGTGGCAAGATTCTATCTCACTTTATACTATGATTTTAAATGAGTTCAAAGGATTTTCTTTTGAATTCAAAAAGATAGCTGGCCAGCAAATGGCTGCTGCGGATTCTATCCATCGGAATATTGCGGAGGGATATTGCCGTCGTTCTATTCGTGAATATATCCAGTTTCTCTATGTTGCCCTTGCTTCACTCGGTGAAACCGTGTCAGGACTTTTTGCATCCAAAGCCGGTAACCTTATTTCTGAAGATCAATTTGAGATGCTTGACTCCTTTAGTTACAAGGTTGAAAATGAACTTATAAATTTAATAAGATCTTTAGAAAACAAGAGAGAAAAAGGTGATTGGATTGATTATATGGTAAAAGAAGAAGGAGTAGAATACGGAGATATGGAGTGACGGAACAGTACAAAACAAAAGAGTACTCATGTTCTCCAATCTTCCAGTGCTCCAACACTTCATTACTCCAATCCTCCGCTTCCCCAGGCTTCCATCACTCCACCACTCCAACACTCCAATTCTCCAACACTCCATCACTCCAACACTCCAACACTCCATCCTGCCATATAAGGATTGCTATAACCTTCTTGATAATTTTTTTCTTTTTCACCTCCTTTGCCCATGCCTCTCCCTTCAAAGGGCCCTGGGACCAGGATGGTTCTAAGAAAATCTCCCGGAAACAGAGAGATCATAAGATTAACCCCATCCATTTCCTGGTTGAAGTATACAGGAGCTATATCTCGCCAATCGATGGTAAGAATTGCCCTATGTATCCTACCTGCTCGAAATACAGTGTCCTGAGCTTTAAAAAACATGGCTTTTTTATTGGCTGGATGATGACCTGTGATCGCTTGTTCCGGTGTGGCAGGGATGAGTTAAGATTGTCACCGTGGATAACAGTGAATGGGGAAATCAGATGTTATGATCCATTAGAAAATAATGATTTCTGGTGGTATAATGGACATTAAGTCCTGCGGCTGCTTATTTCTTCTCCTCTTCCTCTTTTCTTCTCCTGCGAAATCAGAAAACATCCAAAAAAAAACAAACCCAACAAACCCGATAAACCCAACAAACACAACAAACCCGATAAACCCAATCCATTCCCATGCCGCTCCCAAGACTGCGCTCGATCCGGAGCGCCAATTTCAGTTTGCCGAACAGTATTTTCAAAAAGGTGAGTACTACAGGTCCATCGGGGAATACGAGCGGTTTATCTATTTTTTTCCTGACTCCGACAAGGTCGAGCTTGCCAGATACAGGATCGGCCTTTCTTACCTTAAGGGTGAACGGTACAGAGAAGCCATACAGGCCTTTAATGCCCTTATAGAGCTGTACCGGAACACAGGGTATGCCCTCAAATCTTATCTTAGAATAAGCGAGGCATATGTCCTGCTCAAGCACTATGATATAGCCCTTACAGGTCTAAAAAATTTGATAACAATTGCCCCGGATCAAGAGGTCAGGGATGAGGCCTATTACAAAGAAGGCTGGGTTTATCTGGAAATGGGTTTGTGGGAAAAGGCCCGGGAGTGCTTTGAAAAAATCTCTTCTCAAAACAGGGAAAGATACAATCTAAAGCAGCTCTCAATTGAGCTCGACCGCGAAATGCCTATAAAGGAAAAAAATCCCACTATAGCTGGATTGCTTGCCATCATCCCTGGTGCAGGTCATCTATATTGTGAGAGAAAAAGGGATGCCTTTATATCATTCTTGTTGAATGGTGCAATGATCTATGCTGCCTATGAGGCCTTTGATCATGATCTGTATGCCCTTGGGGGGGTTATTAGCCTTTTTGAGCTTGGCTTTTACTCGGGAAACATTTACAGTGCGGTAAGCAGTGCCCATAAGTATAACCGGGATGAAAAAAGTAAGTTCTTAAAATATTTGAAAGAACATGCGAAGATAACTATTTCTTTAGGTAGACCCAATAAAGACAAATCTCTTTTACTCTTGTGTCAATTCTCCTTTTAGCATTTGATCCCTTTGTATCTGTCTTTAAAAACCACTCAATTTGTGCCAGGCATATGAACGAGATTTGTGCCATAAATCACCATTACTTCTGGCTCCTGTTATTCCGGATGATCTACTCAGGGCGCCTTATTACAAGTTAAGTGCCTAAAGTTAAAGGAACAAAAATGACCATCACATGCTTTGGACCAGTTTTTATTGGTTTAAAAATGGGATTTCCTATACTATTAAATTATAAAAATCATGATTTGGATCAGTATTTAACTTTTTTAGCCTGACATCGGAAAAAAAGTTGACTTTTATTAGATGTTGTTGTAAATTAAAGTTGACTTTTATTAGATGTTGTTGTAAATTAATGTCTTTGTAAAGAGATTGCTACATAACGTAGTAGACAGGTGTACTATTATATAGGAGGGGAAGGAGGTGAGGCTAAGAATAAATTGAAGGTCTTGGGTGTTTGTAATGAAGAATTATTTCAAATTTTAAAAACATGGAGGAAAACATGAAAAAAATCATTATTCTTTTGTTTTGTGCAGTATTGCTTGGGGTGCTTGCGAATTGTGATACTAGTGAGGAAACTTTTACTATAGACAGTGCCGTGCCCAATAATGAATTTAACGAGACTGCAACGATTCAAGGGACAGTATTTGACGCCATAACAGGGGCACGGACAGCAGATACCTCTCTAACAATAACGCTTGTTAAAGGTAGTACTTACGCTTCTGCTAATATGTTAAAGACTACGGGTGACTATATAGGGGATTTTGTGTTCAATGATGTTCCGGTTAGTATGACTGGTGTTGCTGCTACATATAGAATAGTGGCCACAATGGACAATTATCAGACCTTTGAAGGCTATGTTACTTTGACTTCAACTCTTACCTCTGGTGGCGCCGCAGCCGAGTCCTTTGATGGAACATATAATTTTATTAGAAATATTTATATGTTTCCAACAGGTTCATATGCTTCGGATCAAACCATCTATGTAGAATATGACAGTGAGCGTGTCGAGGGCGCGACCGTCCTCTTTGA
>CAZMUW010000126.1:0-5127 GCA_964569645.1 uncultured Desulfobacteraceae bacterium
GAAGGTATTTTGGTTATTGAAGGATTTAGAAATTGGTGTTACCTGCTGAAATTAAAGGAAATAACCGAGATGTCGATAGGTTAACGATTTTACGGACTTTCGTATTCAAGTCTCGACATAGAAGTCTGAGTAAATTCCGGCCGATGCTTTTCTCTCTCCCCGGAACCACCACCCTTTGTCGATTCATGGACTGATTATTCAAGGCACTAAAGTCTATTTTGTAAATCGGAACCTGAAATAATAGGGGACGTACATTATATTATAAGATTTAATCATTAAGGAACGAATACGTCTGTAGCTCTCGCTCAGGCGAGTTTCCGAATTCCGGAACTCGGAAGCGGGCGGGGAGCAAGGGCCTACTTTCGCCTTATTTTGCATCCAACCCCTTTTAGATTGGGTGTGCCAAATTCCTTTCCCAGCTTATCAGTAGAGGTGAGGATATTAAAGTTTGATTTCTCCCATTCATAAAGAGAGTCTGCCTTTCCCTCCGGGAACCACCATCCATGGGAGGCATTTATCACCCTTGGATCAACAATATCGGTAAGATGTGCTATCTGGGTTATCTTGCCGAACCTTGTTTCAATAATAATAGCATCGCCTTCTCTGATTCCGTATTTAAAAGCCGTCTCCGGATGGATTTCAACCTTTGGGTCTGGTCTTTTTTCTCTGAGTCTTTTGATCCACCTGTATGATGAATGCAGGTAGTACTGGCTTTTGGAACTGGTCAATACCAGGGGATACTCAGGGTCATCCTCTTCTGGAAGGCCATTAAATTCAGGTAATGGGGGCAGATTGAATTTCTCGGCCTGACTCAATTTCAACTCCACCTTGCCGGTGGGGGTTCTAAATCCACTCGAGAGATACTTTTCAAATCTATCAGGGCCTTTCAAGTATCCTTTTTCAGTAAACTCGGCGTAGTTGATGCCACCTGGTTGAAGCACCTCCTCTAAGAGCTGATTGTAGTCATCATACCAGTATTCTTTTTCTGTGATGGCCTTTCCTAATTCATTTAAGATCTTGATATCTGGCCAGCATTCATCCGGAGGATCAACCACCTTTGGTCTTGCCAGGATATAACCATGGCCGAGCCCATAGTGTCCGATATCATTGAACTCGAAATGGGTTGCTGCCGGAAGCACAATATCTGCCATGGCAGCTGTGGGTGTCATACATATATCGGCGATAGCCAGAAATTCGAGCCTCATCAAGGCCTCATATGTCTGGTGGCTATCCGCATAGGTCAGCAATGGATTTGTGCATTGCATATAGGCCCCCTTTACCGGATAAGGGAGCTCTTCGAGCACCGCCTTTCTGAAGAAGGCTGGGGGTACGGTCATCAGCCTGGGTATGGTATGATGAAAGGCATGGATCATCTCCTTTCTCTTTGAAGGTATCAGATCGGCCCTGGCAAATTTCCCCAAGCCGAGGGTGTCAGGTTCATTTGCCTGGATATTGCCACCGGCGACATCAAGATTTCCGCATATGGCCATCAGGCAGACAAGCGCTCTTGCTGTATCAAAGGTGTGGATGTTGTGCTCAATGGGGTTTCCCCACTGAATGGCAGCCGGATGAGATGCGGCGTATAATCTTGCACCCTCCCGTATGAGCCTGGGCAACACCCAGGTGACCTCAGACATCCTTTCCGGCGTATAATCCTTCACGTGACTGGCCAGTGCGTCAAAACCGTGGGCCCAGTTCTCAATAAAATCCTTATCGTAAAGCCCCTCATCAATAATCACATTCAAAAATGCCAGAGCCAGCGCGTTATCTGTGCCGGGCCTTAGCTGGAGCCAGTACCTGGCCCTCTTGGCCAGATCTGTTTTTCTTGGATCCACAACGATGAGCTCACTCCCATTTCTTAGCTGCTCTAACAGCAGACTGCATATCTCCCCCTCCTCGTTGGTGCTGGTGATATTGCTTCCCCACAGTACCACCAGCTTGCTTGGATGATGAAAATCTACTACAGGATAAAACCCGCAGGTGTGGATTCCGGTTACCTCCCTGGGCGCATGGCATACATCTTGAGGGCCCACCAGATTGGGAGACCCAAAAATATTGGCCAGGCGGATCAAGACGAAGTGTTCCATACCTTTAGGCATGCCCTGGCAAAAGGAGATGGCCTTTGCGCCATATTTCTCCTTTATCGTGTTGAGATTATCAGCTATCTCTTTGATTGCATCCGGCCATGAAATCCTCTCCCATTTTCCCCCACCCCTCTTGCCAGCCCTTCTTAAAGGGTATCTGAGCCTGTCAGGATGGGTGAGCCTGTCAGGTGATGCCAACCCTTTGGCGCATATATAGCCCTTATTCAAAAAACCATCCGGATCCCCTTTAACGCTAACAATCCTGTTTTCTTTAAGGCCCACAAGCAGAGCGCAACCGCCATGGTCCATTCTTGCACAGTGTGTTTTTACCCATCTCATATCATCTTTCATCTGAAATCCCCTTTCCTTTTTGGATAAAACGATTCGGTTTATCGTAATAGCTCACCGCAGAGACGCCCCAGTACGATCTTCCGGACCTACCCCAGTACCATCTGCCGGAGCTACGGGGCAAGCGGGGTAAACAAAGGACGCTGACCCGCCCGCCTCGCCTGAGCTCGCGATGGCGGGCAGGGGTTTAGTTGTTTTTTGCTTTCCGCTGACCCCAGAGGAATAGGCGAGGGACTAATTGAGCCGATTATCGTCTGTCCTATTGACAAACGCAACCAGCTTATCGCCGGAGAACGAAGATTGCGAGCCGTCCGCGACTATACAGAGATGGAGACTATTGAGGCCCAAATTGTCGTTGCAAACGACCTTCAAGCACGGCGGATATCCGCGGCTGAAAACCTTCAGCGTGAAGATCTTTCCGCGATTGAGGCTATTGAAGCCATTGTGGAGATCGTGGATGCTGAACTGATCGGGAATAAAGAATATACGCACCTTTCAAAAACTTACCTATGGGGTAACAGTTCAGCCACCAAGGCACTAAGTCACGAAGGAAAGACATGAATTTCAAAATCTTATAAGAAAAAGGAAGATTAATTCCCAAAAAAATTTACAGATATTACCTTTTACTGTTCATAAGAAATAATGAATCATTTTAGAATCTTAGTGTCTTCGTGACTTTGTGGCTGAACTAATACTCTATGGGAGAAGGATATCAAGACATCTTTGGGCCAGGCCGGGTTAAATGTAGGCACTGAATTTCTCAATTTCATTAAATATTATATCGTATGTGGAAACTTGCTTAACATATCCCTCGATTGCTTTAGGCATTTTCCTTACAGATTCAGTATATCTTAGGACCTTACTGATACCAAAATTATAAGCAGCTGAACAGATATTGGGATCATCTAATCTATCTAAAATATCATTAAGGCGTGCCAGGGTTAGTTGGTGTAAGTTAGCAATATCCATGGATTTAATATCTTTTAGCAAGTATTTCTTGATTCTCTTCCATCTCGTCATCTTTATTCCTGAAAATTCGATATGATCAAGACTGATGATATCTATGCATGGGATTTGAATAGGATACCATTCAACATATTCTTTGATTTCCTCTACCTGCTTTTTGATTTTATTGAAGGTGTCCACAAGATGATCAATGTACATTGCTGCAATGTCAACTGCAACCTGGTATTCACCCGGCTTGAATTTTCTTTTCAGATAGGTTTTCAGATTCTCCCAGCTTTCAGATCTTGCCTTCCTGTAGGCAAACTTTGATGAATTTGCCGGATAGACGAGAATATTGTTCTCTTCAAGATAGTGCCTGATTTGCTTGAGTTTCCTATTGTAGCGGGCTCTAATGTTTGCATTGTAATAGTCCTTTACAAAAGCAGACCCCTGCCTGCTCCTTTCGCTAAACATTGCGTCCCAAAGAAATGCCCAGGCACCCTGATATTTAATCTGGGGCATGCCGATTGCCTTTGCACTTGATACCTGCCTCCCAGTCCTGCCTTGTGTTTCAGCTTTTATGATTGCAGATAATTTTTTCCAGTCAACATTCTTGTAGCCTTCAACAATATCACCAAAATCCCCTTTCCATCGAAGAACTCTCTTGAAGGACCGCTCCTGACATATAAGGTTGTATCCATTATAGTGATTGCCCAGGATTTCCTTAAGATCCCTTGGTGTATCATTTTCAAGATAGGGTTCTGAATCTTTCTCTTCCCTTTCTAGAATCTCTTCAAGCTGATTTGGGTTTTGAAGATCTTCAGAAGAGATTCTATTCGGAGAAATAGCTTCATATCTTTGGGATATCCTGACAGTGGTATAAGTGATTTGATTATCACCTGCAATGTGGCTTATCATCTCAGAGTCTAGAGTAGTGGGGTAATGCCACATTACTCCAACTGTAAATAGGGATAAAAGAGCCGCTGTGCATCGTTTACCACTGTATCCATATCTGCCTGATTCTCTAAATGAAATATCAATGTGTCTTTTTTGCAAGTATTTCTTCTTCCAAACTGAGATTTTAGTCCTCATGTTGATACCTATTTAATTTGACTTCCCTTACATCGTTTCTAATTTAGCGCATAGAAGTGAGGATCATGCCTTTACATAAAAACTCCTGTATGGGCTTTTGACTTTGACTCTATCTCTCCGCAGGCTTGGTTTTGTATGAACATGCTTTGGTATGGTGGGACTTATAGAGGGTTATTCTAATTTTGTCGAGGGGGATTTTTGAGGGTATGAAATGGGTATAGAAGATACCCCCTTTGTGCTGAGACTGAGAGATATAGGTAACGTGGTATAGTAGAAGGAGAGATAGTCTTATGAACAGAGGTTAAACGATTGAAGTGATCTTTGATAGAAAGACAAAAAACCTCTCAAGTCAAACAAAATCACCTTTTAGAATTCATGATCACTTTCATGGTGTAATGGCCAAATCTCTATAAATCCAAGAAAATGATAGTGGTGAGCTTATGGAATGATTTACCTGGATTCTATGATGTTTTTCAGGCGGAAAAAGTATAGACTTGTATCGGTATACTAAAAAATATTGGGCTTTCATTTTTCAAGTCGATTCGGGGTCGGGCCAGGCTATGATATTGATTTATCAGGGAGAGTATTCCACAAATAAGTGTTTTCGTAACAGTTCAGTCCTTTTAGACAGGATTGACAGGATTTACATGATATTTTT
>CAZMUW010000127.1:0-5091 GCA_964569645.1 uncultured Desulfobacteraceae bacterium
GCCGGATGCCTGGTTCCAGTGCGTCTACCAGATACTTGAAAAGGGCAGGACATATATAATAGACAGGGGAAGCTTTAAGGGACAGAAGAGGCTTGAGTTTGATTATATAACTGTACACGTAAAATTCCCGGGTACAAGGCCACTTTTACCCGACATCCCTCCCGCTCTCGGGATACCTGATCCGGTTGCCGATGATTACCTGGATCAATACCTCCCATACCTTATGACCTCGGCAAAAAAGGAGGGCGAAGACTACACGTACGGACAATACCTTGAACCACAGATAAAAGAGGTTATCAGGATGTACCGGGAGGATGGCTATGGCACAAACCAGGCCTATATGACAGTAGGTGATCCGGAGACACTATACCTTCTTGAAGATCCTCCGTGTCTCAGGGGTATTGATACCAGGATCAATGATAAAGGGCTTCACTTTATTGTCTATTTTCGATCATGGGATCTGTGGAATGGATTCCCGGCTAATTTAGGTGCTATTCAATTATTAAAGGAGTATATGGCTGAGAGCATAGGTGTTGAAGATGGAGAGATCATAGCTGCAAGCAAAGGCCTTCATCTTTACGATTACATCTGGGAATTAGCAAAATTACGAACTATGAAATTGTGAAAACCGCAGCACACAAACAAACTTTCTTTAGCATGTAGTTGATCATGGCCAAAGTGGATTTCAAGGATCTGGACCTGGAAGAGACCAGGGCATGGGTGGAAAAAATCGGGCTTGAGACCTACCGGGCCGAACAGATCAGGCGGTGGATATTCGTCCATCAGGCCGAATCATTCGAGGGTATGACCAATCTTTCCAAGGAGTTGAGGAATTATCTAAACTCTTTTTCCACTATAAGTCAGCTAAGACTACTTAAGACCGAGATCTCCCTTGATGGCACCAAGAAATTCTTGTTTGAACTCGAGGATGGAAATAGGATTGAGTCTGTCCTTATCCCTGAGAGAGGCCATTATACAGCATGCATATCAACCCAGGCTGGGTGTGCCATGGGATGTAAGTTCTGCCTTACTGCCAGACAAGGTCTTGCCCGGAACCCGAAGAGCTCAGAGATAATAAACCAGATCATGCAGATCAGGCAATCAATGGACCAACCAGGCAAACTTACAAACATCGTTTTGATGGGTATGGGTGAGCCACTGGCCAATTACGAGGCTGTAGCTAAGGCAATCAAAAATATTATTTATCCGGATGCCCTCGATTTTTCCCGCCGCCGGGTAACTCTTTCTACCTGTGGTCTTGTGCCTGAAATAGAAAGGCTTGGCAGAGAACTTCCTATCAATCTGGCTGTTTCTCTGAATGCCGCCGATGATAAAACCAGAAACCTCCTTATGCCCATTAACAGGAAATATCCTTTAAAGAGGTTGATACATACCCTGATGCACTACCCTATGACAAAGGGGAGGAGGATTACCTTTGAATACATCCTTATCAAGGATATTAACGATAGACTCAGTGATGCTACTAACTTGGCGAAACTCCTCAAAAACATCAGGGCAAAGATAAACCTGATACCGTTCAATAATTATGATGGAAGCCCCTTTGAGGCACCTGATGAAGAGAGGATTCGAGCCTTTCAGGATGAACTGATCAGAAAAAACTACACAGTCATGACCAGGAGGAGTAAGGGGGCTGATATCTCTGCTGCCTGCGGACAATTGACGAGCAGGTGTTTCTAAATATCTTCTCTGTAAGGGTCGTCTTTCTAGCTAAAACTCTATCCTTTATCCTTGCATTTTACCACCAAAAGATAATAAGATTCGATCTGAAAATACAGGTAATGTCAGTTGTCAGTTGTCAGTAGCATTTAGCAACTATTAGCGGAGCCTACCAAAATTTGGTGCAAAATTAACCCACATGGAGTAAGTGATTATGAAAATTCACGAATTTCAGGCAAAGGATATCTTTCGTGATTTCGGGATACCAGTTCCATCTGGCAAATTAGCCTATACACCGAGCGAGGCAGTGGATAATGCAAAGAGTCTTCCAGGTCCTCCCTGGGTAGTTAAGGCCCAGATCCATGCCGGCGGGCGGGGAAAAGGTGGTGGAGTGAGATTGGCGGACAGTCTTGAGGAAGTGGAGAGAGCAGCAGAGGAGATTCTCACCAATCCCCTGATTACACCCCAGACCGGTCCTTCTGGTCAGAAGGTTCGACAATTATTGATAGAGGAAGGGCTGGATATTGATAGAGAGTTCTATCTCGGGATTGTTATTGATCGAAAGCTGGAATGTCCTGCAATGATATTCAGCCAGGCGGGAGGAATGGAAATTGAAGAGGTCTCTGCTAAGCATCCGGAGTTAGTTCTAATTGAAGCCATAGATATTACCCATGGATTTATGCCCTATCAGGCCAGAAACTTTTTCTATGCTCTTGAACCATTGCCAGACAAAGATATGCTGAAAGAGTTTTCCGCAATAATGAGCCGGCTGTACAAATTATTTGCATCAAAGGACTGTTCATTGGTTGAGATCAATCCCCTGGTTCTTACCGAATCAGGCAAAGTGGTCGCACTGGATGCCAAGATCAACTTCGATGATAACGCCCTATTCAGGCAAAAAGAAATTGCTCAACTCCATGATCCATATGAAATGGATGAGCTGGAGGCAAAGGCCTCCGAGTACAACCTGAACTATATTAGACTGGATGGTAATATTGGCGCGATGGTTAATGGGGCAGGACTGGCAATGGCAACTATGGATGTAATTAAGCTGGCCGGTGCTGAACCCGCTAATTTTTTGGATGTTGGCGGTGCCGCCAGTGAGGAAACGGTTACCAACGCGTTAAAAATCATCCTTAGCGACAAGAGGGTCAAGGCAATCCTGATCAATATATTTGGTGGCGTAATGAGATGTGATGTGCTGGCCAGGGGCGTGGTAAAGGCTGCCAAAGAAGTAGAGATAACGCTCCCCCTCATCGTCAGGTTAGAAGGAACAAATGTTGAGGAGGGTAGAAAGATTTTAAAAGATTCAAATCTGGATTTCTCAGTGGCTAAAGATATGGAAGAAGCTGCCAGGATGGTGGCGAAACAAGTGAGCTAACGAGCTCTCATTAATAAGAAAAGTGGAGTAATCGTATGGGTATTCTGGTTGATGAGAATACAAAGGTTGTTGTTCAGGGTATTACCGGTAAAGAGGGAGCTTTCCACACAAGACAAATGGTGGCTTACGGCACCAATGTCGTGGCTGGTGTAACGCCTGGTAAAGGTGGAGAAAAGGTTGATGGCATACCGGTTCTAAATAGAATCAAGGATGCCGTATATGTTTACGCTGCTAATGCCTCATGTATCTTTGTACCACCTCCGTTCGCCTCTGATGCTATGATCGAGGCGGCAGATGCAGGCATAGATGTCATTGTCTGCATTACCGAAGGGATTCCCACCCTCGATATGATCAAGACAGTTCATTTCATCAGAAAATGCGGTGCTGTCCTGATCGGCCCAAACACTCCAGGGATTATCTCCCCGGGGAAGACAAAGGTGGGAATAATGCCAGCTCACATCCACAAACAGGGTGGTATCGGGGTGATTTCCAGGAGCGGTACCCTAACCTATGAGGCTGTAGACCAATTGACAAGAGTTGGATTGGGGCAATCTACCTGCCTCGGTTTAGGTGGCGATCCAATTGTTGGAGCCTCCTTCATAGATCATTTAAGACGGTTCAAAGAGGATAGGGAAACAAACGGAGTTGTTATTATCGGGGAGATAGGTGGCACGGCTGAGGAAGAGGCTGCCGGGTATATAGAAGAAGAATTTAATAAGCCCGTAGTGGCCTTTATTGCGGGGCAGACAGCGCCACCCGGAAGACGGATGGGTCATGCCGGGGCTATAATTTCGGGAGGTAAGGGAAAGGCTGAGGATAAGATAGATGCCCTTAAATCCCATGGAATAACTGTGGTCCCCAATCTCGGGCAATTGGGGAAAACAGCCTTACAGCTCTTCAAAGACTCTTGATTTTCTAATCCCTTGTTAAAGATCGGGTAATGTAATGTATATTGTCCTTTGTCAGTGGTCATCGTATCTATATTTTCAAAAGGGGAAAAAACATTTGGCTTCCGATCTCCCGATTCCGGGGCTCAGAAGCCGGAATTCGGAAATAACTGAAAACTATCAACTGACACGATAAAAGATTAATTGACTTGTGTAAATAGATTTACTATAAAAGGATAAATAACCTGTTAACTAAAGAGGTGTATAATGTTTGGTCTTGGTATGCCAGAATTGATAATAATTCTGGTTATTATCCTGATAATCTTCGGTGCCGGCAAACTCCCTCAGATCGGGAGAGGTCTCGGCCAGGGGATAAAGAACTTTAAGGAGTCCACTAAGTCCACTACCGAAAATCCTGAAGAAATACCCCTGGATACTGGTGATGATAAGAAGGAAGCCGATTGACTAGATGATTAGTCCGCCCCGGATTCATTAGAATGGTATATCGTCTTCAGGTGCCTCCACGGGCTCCTCAGTTGCCTCTACTGGCTCTTCAGTTGGAAAAGGTTCCTTGTCAGATACGGCCTCTCCCGGTTCCCCTTTCCTATCAAGCATCTGCATTCTATATGCAATAATCTCTGTGGTCCACCTTTTGTTGCCATCCCGATCCTGCCATTCCCTCGTCTGCAAACTCCCTTCTATATAAACAAGGCTCCCTTTATGTAGATATTCTCCACAGACCTCTCCCAGCCTTCTCCAGGCTACGATCTTGTGCCATTCAGTCCGCTCTTGCTTTTGCCCTTCTTTACTCGTCCACTGTTCCGTTGTTGCCATTCTAAAGTTAGCAACAGCAGAACCGCTTGGTGTGTACCTTATCTCAGGATCGGCACCGAGCCTGCCTATTAACATTACCTTATTTAAACTCGCCATAATTCCCACCCCCTTAACTAGTGCCTGAACGAAAAGTCCATTCAGGCACGATTTTGGATTTTTGATTGCGGATTTTGGATTGAAAAAATCAAGTAATATTAACTTGTTGAAATTACCTGAGTAAAATTGAAAATCTTTTTTACGAGGTTTTCGGTCAAGCACTAACTATATTGTTGCGCAACATTATTGTTGCGCAACAATATAGTTTCCTTTGCC
>CAZMUW010000128.1:0-1924 GCA_964569645.1 uncultured Desulfobacteraceae bacterium
TTCTGCTACTACCTGCTTTTTAGCGCATGAGGACAGCAAAAATATGGATGAACATGCAAAGACCACCAATGTTGCAATTAATAGATACTTCTTCATAACCATTTACCTCCATGTTATTGGTTTAAATACCTAAATTTTCCTTATTAATAATAATATATTAGAATATCATTTATCAATTTCAATTTCAAGTATTTAGATGCATAATAACATTTTTTGATAAAAAAATATATGTGTCATTATTCCGAGTGTTGAGCCCATGAAGGTGAGACTTGATCTCCTTTAAAAAAGGTTACCTGTCTTTGATTTCCCCCATTGGCATTAGCAATAAAAATATGGTAATTGCCACCTTTCCTTTTTGAGCTAAAGGCAATATACCGCCCATCCGGAGACCAGCACGGATCCTCATTATCACCTTGATCTTGAGTAATTCTATGCAGACCCCTTCCGTCTGGTGAGATAGTACATATATCGAAGTTATCATCTAAAGAAGCAAAGGCTATCCGGTCAAGTTTTGACCAGACTGGTGAGGTATTATAGTTTCCTTCAAAGGTTAATCTCTCTACCTGGTTAGTAAATAGATCAAGGATATATATCTGGGGCGAGCCGGACCTATTGGAAACAAAGGCCATTTTTTTACCATCAGGGGAAAAAGCAGGAGAGACATCGATCCCCCAATACCTGGTCAGCCGCTTCAATATCTTGCCTGTTATGTCAATTAGATAGATGTCTGGATTTCCACTAATGGTAAGTGTCAGAGCAAGCTCCTTTCCATTTGGTTTCCAGGATGCAGCAATATTTAACCCTTTTCTATTTGAGATCTTTTTAACCGATCCCCTTTTAATATCATGCATGAAAAGTACCGTCCCGGAATCACGGAAAGAGGTATAGATCATCTCTGCCCCTAAGGGAGACCATTCTGGCGAAAGGGTTATGGTATTATAATGGGTTATTCGCCTCAGATTATGCCCATCAAAGTCAGATATGTAAATCTCTTTATGACCGGTGGAGGTCCCAACAAAGGCCATCTTGGTTAAAAATGGCCCAGGATGACCTGTCAATGTAAAGATGATCTCGTCCCCAAGGCGATGCATCAGATATCTTGATTTCTCAATTGACCCTAATGCCCTTTTCCCATAAAGCTGTCTGCCAGAAAAGACATCAAATAATCGTACCTCTACCTTAAGCTGTTGGCCAATACATTCATAACCACCTTTTAAAAGGAGCTCGGCCCCAATTATAGACCAATCCTTGAAACGGATGCTATCACGTGTAATTCCAGCCCCCGAGCCTTCAATAAAGGAGTCTTTATCCAGTGGCTTAAAATAACCACTCAGATTAAAATCGTTGGATATAATCCCTGGAAGTTTGCTGCTCAGGCCTGGATGTTCATTGTTTTTAGCCAGGTATTTAAAATCGGGTATAGCGATAGATATCGTCCTCATTGAAGGAGAGGTTATATCTATGTAAATCCTGCCCTCTACTCCCTTTGTTTGGAAAATAATACCAATCCATAGAACCAAAATCCCTATAAGTATCCGGAAGATGGCTCTAATATTGAACAAGATCTTTGAGACTAAAATTGATTTCAATCTCATCATAACTCTTCCAGTAACTAGGCGGAAATTCAGGGAGAGGATCTGACCTCTCTATAGCCTTCAGCACAGAATCGTCAAATAGAGTATCCTTAGATCTTCTCTTAAACCGGGTCTTTAAAATCTTTCCATCACTTCTGACAGTCAAAATAATTACTGCCTCGGGGATTTTTTCCCCTCTCTTTAAATTAAGAAGGGCAACCGGGTAGGACCAGTTATTTTTGATAGTACTTTCAATCTCCATCTGATAGAGTTGAATAGTTGCCCCTGTATATGAAGGGGTTCCAGTTATCCCACCCTTTTCCCCCTTAAATAGATCTTTAGTATCTCTT
>CAZMUW010000128.1:2024-5086 GCA_964569645.1 uncultured Desulfobacteraceae bacterium
AGGGGTTCCAGTTATCCCACCCTTTTCCCCCTTAAATAGATCTTTAGTATCTCTTTCAATTTTATCCAGGATCTTTTCGGGTTGGGTTGGCTTCTCCTCTTTTACCCTTCTTTCAATCTTAGATATGGCACTATCAATAAGCTCTGAAGGAGGATAAGCTTTATTTCTTTCTGGTGCTATAGGAGAAACTCTTTTTGCTACAATAAGGGCAGTCTTTTTCTTCTTAACGGCAATCCGCCGGGTTTTAGCGTCGAATATATGAGATGTCTTTCTTTTGGCTACACCTCTTGCCTTGGCCCCACTCCCAACTCCTGATGGAGACCCAACTAACTCAACATGATATACTCTTTCCTCTATAGATGGAAAGGGGATAGCGGTTTGTGGAATGAATAGGGTTATAGAGAGAACACTTATATGGAAGCAGAAGGATAGGGCCATCATCCAGACCCATCTCTCTTCCTTTACCCCTGAATTAACCTTAAACCGTGTTGCTTTCATTTATGCAAAGGCTCGGTTATCATTCCCACTTTGGTAATTCCAGCCTCTTTAACCTGAGACATGGCCTCGATTACAAAGCCATAAGGCACATCTTTATCAGCCTGCAATAAGATCTCCTTTTCCGCTCTATTAGCAAATATCTTTATTAGCTTTTCCTTAAGGGTTCTCAATTCAACGTTATATTCTTCAATAAAAATGAGCCTCTTTTTGGTTATAGTTAATAGTAGGGGATCTTCTTTGGTTTTTATGCTTTTACTTTCCGTTTTGGGAAGATTTACCTTGACCCCATGCATCATCATTGGCGCCGTCACCATAAATATGATAAGCAATACCAACATCACATCAACCAGGGGCGTTACATTGATATCCGATATCAAATCTTGCCTGCTTTCTCCCAAATCCATTGCTATTAGCCTCTTATCTTTTCGGTTGAGGCCCTCCTGATTAACCCTCTCTCCAGTAACCCTATAAAGTCAGAGACGAAACCTCCCGTCTCTATCTGAAATGACCTTATCCTGCGGTTAAAATAATTGAAGGCCACAACTGCCGGTATAGCGGCCGCCAGTCCTGCTGCCGTAGCAATGAGGGCCTCAGCTATACCAGGGGCCACAACTGCTAAACTGGCAGAACCTTTCATACCTATAGCCCTGAATGAGGTCATTATACCCCAAACAGTCCCAAACAGCCCGATAAAAGGAGAGGTATTGCCTGTTGTGGCCAGTAAGGTTAGCC
The DNA here is from genome assembly GCA_964569645.1 of uncultured Desulfobacteraceae bacterium. Lineage (GTDB taxonomy): Bacteria > Desulfobacterota > DSM-4660 > Desulfatiglandales > B25-G16 > JABXJZ01. The sequence goes on from CAZMUW010000128.1 coordinate 3,255, forward strand.
CTCTTTCCAAACGAGAGCTTTCAGCGGACAAGACCTTTTTAACAACCCTCTGCACATTTTCCATAATCGGTTGCTGTGATTGGAAAACCTTACCTTCATCAAGATTACCCTGGAGCATCTTAGATCGGCTAAATTCTGCATAACCAGTCCTGAAAATCTTGGCTAAAGGACTGAAATTAAATATCTTGCTCTCCAGATAAACCTTACTTATCTCTCGGCTGGAGGAGAAAACTTCCAAAAAAGACTCGTTTTCATCTCTGAGCTTCTTAAGCAATCTTAATTTCATGAAGATTATGGTCCATGAAGAGAAAGAGAGAAAGAAGAGGAGTAAAAGAACGAACTTTACCATTGGGCCGGCATAAAATACCATCTGAACAATATCGCTTGCAAAGGGAGCTGAATCTAAGAGTTGTAGAGAGGGTACCATTAGATATACTTTTACCTCTTAATTAAAAACGTCTCGGAAATTATACAACTTATTGAAATAACACCATTTTTAGTGGAACATGTTTCATGTAGTCCAGATGAAATAATGGAATGGTGGAATATTGGAATGTTGGTTTGAATAAGGAACTTATGCATTTTATTGCCTCCCTGTCAAGAGGAATTTTGCCAATAGACCAGTACCCCATTTTTCCAGAACCCATTATTCCATCATTCCACTATTCCAACATTCCAATTGTGAGCGAAGCGAACTAACTTGTAATAGTTAATTATTGTAATATATAATACCTAACTTGAAATATCAAAGTCAACTTAAATGAAAATACCAAGATATAGCAACATTTTTTCTTTAAATATTCAGTCCCTTTATGATATTAAAAAATGTTATTAGAAAACTTCGCAAATATCTTACATGCTGAACTTGTGCATTGTTAAGTTGCTCACTTATGAATAATTCTGTAATATAAATATATTACATTAAAATATAATTAAATGACAATTATAAAAATTAAATATAATAATTTCAACATTTTACCTAATTTTTGCACAAGTTTAGTTACATGTATTTTCTTTGATGGATCCATATCGTGTAAGAGAGAATAAAATGCACGGGAAACAAATATCCTCCCCTTTTCCTGAAAAAAGGTTAAGAAGATGCCTTGCTTGTGGAGCTGAGGATATTAAACCAGGAAGACGTTATTGTTCAAGGCAATGCAGACAGAAACTAATGTGGGTCCTTTCTCTATCTGAGGGATTGCTCCAAACCCTCAGTACACGATATGCAGCCTTTTCATTTACCGAACATTACGTCGCCCTTGATGTGATGCCTTCTTGGTCAAAAGGGATATCAAGGTTTGTCTACGAAAGAAAATCAGGTTATCCCCCTGCTAATGCCCTTAAAGAGCTAATCCTTAAGGCTGGCAAGGAGTGGTATAAAAAAAGAGGCAGGCGGATTTCTCGTAGTTTTGCATCCCAGTCGATTCTTGAAGAAAAGGCTGAGCACAGCATCAACCCTGATTCCATTAAACCAAATACAAACAGCATCCCAAAACTATCCGCTGATCAGAAAAAGGCCCTTAAACATCTTAACATGAATATGGGCAGTTTGCTCTTCGGAGATTATGTCAGGGAGATAAAGAAAGCATACAGGTCAATGGCAAAAGTTTATCATCCTGATAAAGGGGGCGATTGTGAGAGGTTTAACGAAATAAGCAGGGCCCATGAACTTATGCTACAATGGACGGAGGATCCTAAATTCCGATCCAACAATGCACTACCCGGATGTTGGTCCTATAATGGTTACAAAAATAGATGGTCACCCCCTTTATAGGAATAAACCACTACCTGCTAAAGCAGGTAGATTTTTGCTACGCCCGCCCTGGTGCGAC
>CAZMUW010000129.1:0-5072 GCA_964569645.1 uncultured Desulfobacteraceae bacterium
TTTTCATGGCTCTATCAATTGATCATGATTTGTGCAATGGATGTGGAAAATGTATAGAAATCTGTCCATATGGTGGAGTGGAATTAAAAGAGGGTAAGGCAGTATTAAACGATCGGTGCACGGCCTGCGGTGCATGTATAGATACCTGCAAGGTAGAGGCAATAAGCTCAGATATAAAAGAGAAGGAGATACCGGATTTCAGTGACTACAAAGGCATATGGGTATTTGCTGAACAGAGGGATGAAGTTATAAGCAGGGTCACCTTTGAGCTATTAGGTCTTGGGCAATCCCTTGCTGAACATCTCGATCAGGAGTTATCCGCTGTCCTCTTAGGATATGAGGTTGATCACGTAATTGAAGGGCTAAAGGCGTTTGGTGCCCAGAATATATATTTTGCCCGGCATAAACTGCTAACCCATTATCAGACAAATCCCTATGCAAAGGTTATCTCTGAGATCGTAGCAGAGCACAAACCGAATATCTTCCTGATTGGTGCAACAACAATTGGACGGGATCTTGCACCGAGAGTTGCCATGAGGCTCGGTCTTGGGCTCACCGCAGACTGTACAGAACTGACCGTAGATCCTGAGGATGGCTCACTACTGCAAACAAGGCCTGCCTTTGGGGGAAATGTTATGGCAACCATAAAAACCTTTTATAGCAGGCCCCAGATGGCAACTGTCAGGCCAGGTGTTATGGAGGCAAGAAGGAAGGATGGTCCAGCTCAGTGCAGGATAACCAAGAAAGATGTCAATCTACTGGATAAAGATATACTGACCAAAATCCTGGAGGTGGTCAGGGAGAAGAAAAGGGGGGTCAGCCTGGGTGATGCCAGGGTGATTGTAGCCGGTGGAAGGGGTGTGGGATCGGAGGAGGGGATGGAATCCCTTTTTTCCCTTGCTGAAGCCCTGGGCGGTGAAGTAGCCGGCACAAGGATGGTTGTTGAAGAGGGATGGCTGCCGGTTGAAAGCCAGGTAGGGCAGACAGGCCAGACAGTCCGACCGGAGCTATATATTGCATGCGGTATATCTGGTGCCATCCAGCACAGGGCAGGCATGCTCGGCTCAAGGTATGTTATTGCCATTAACAGGGATGAGAGGGCTCCTATCTTTGAGGTAGCTGATTGGGGCATTGTTGGCGACCTTCACGAGGTTGTTCCGACATTTACAAAGGCAATGATGGATAGAAGGGCGAAGCAGGGGGCATGATGTTACGTTCAGATGTAGAAGAGCTCGTAAAAAAGGTTATGGCAAGATTTGTGGATGAGGAGGTAATCCCAGTTGCCAGGGAACATGATGAAAGTGGTGAGTTTCCCTATGACCTATTCAAAAAGATCGCCGATATGGGTATCCTGGGGATCAGGTATCCCAAGGAAATTGGTGGTTCAGGAGGGAACACAACCCTTTACTGTATCACCGTAGAAGAATTGGCACGGGGACTCTTGAGTCTGGCTGCCGCTACCGCCATGCAATGTCTTATGGCTACAGATGGCCTCTATCGCTATGGCACTAAAGAGATGCATGAGAAATATTTCCGACCCGCCATGAGAGGGGAGAAGATTGGGGCCTTTCAGCTTACGGAGCCGGAGGCAGGATCTGATCTTGGTAATGTCCGAACCAGGGCTACAAAGACCAAAGACGGATGGGTTATTGATGGAATGAAAACCTGGTCTACAAGCGGACCAATAGGTCAGTTTCATACTGTCCTGTGTCAGACCGATCCGGATAAGGGATTAAAAGGGCTCATGTTTTTCTTTATTCCGAGCGACACACCCGGTTTCTCCCACAGCAAAAGGTTCGACATGCTGGGTACCAGAACAACACAGATGTCGGAGATCTATTTCAATGATTGCCGGATTCCTCCTGAATACATGTTGGGGGAACCGGGCAGAGGTCTGGATGTTTTACTGACCATCCTGGCAGAGATCAGGGTTATGACTGCCTGCCTGGCCCTGGGCTTACATCGGGCTGCCATGGATGATTCTATCAGGTACTGCAAAGAGAGGGTACAATTCGGCAGACCTATAGGACAGTACCAGCTCATACAGGCAAAAATCGCCAATATGGCAGTCAATTTAGAGGCGGGCCACCTCATGGCCTACAAGGTTACACATCTCATTGATAAGAACGTTTCCTGTTTAAATGAAGCCTCTATGGCCAAATATTTTACGACTGAATCTGCATGCAAGGCAGCGGATGAGGCCACGAGGATCTTCGGCGCCTATGCCTATTCCATGGAATATAATGTTCAGAGATATTACAGGGATAATCGCTTCCTGCTTTATGGTGGAGGGACTCACGAGGTCCTGCAAACCACTATTGCCAAACAGTACCTTCGGTAGGATTTCTGTAACCGTTCATGGGGTATTGGGGTATTGGAGTAATGGAGTGTTGGAGCATTGGAATATGCGAAAGAATAAGAACCGAGGGTATCAGAAACTAAGAGTTTGGAATGACTCGGCTCACTTGGTGAATCAGTTTCAGGACTTTATGCCTATTGGAGATCGAAACAGATAGCAGAAGAGGGATTTCAATCGCCCATTTTGCAAGCAAGAGCGTTGGAGCAGGCGAAAAGACACGCATAGGGCATAAGTGGGCAGGTGGTTAGGGAAAGTAATGCGATATATGGGGCGAATAATCCATTACTCCAATACTCCATTACTCCATTTTTCTATTGAGGATGACAAACCTTAGAACCAGGCGAAAAAATCCGTGAACGGATACGGATTTTTCGATATGATGTTACCCCGTCAGAAAAGCAGACAGACGATAGGTAGAGGAGAAAAAACAATGTCCTTCAAAAGTATCAGGGTTCTCATTGCAAAACCGGGCCTTGATGGCCATGACAGGGGTGCAAAGGTAATGGCCCATGCACTCAGAGATGCCGGCATGGAGATCATTTACTCCGGACTGCATCAAACTGTTCCTGCCATAGTTAAGATGGCTATTGAAGAGGATGTGGATGTTATAGGCCTCTCTATCATGTCCGGGGCCCATATCCCAATCTGTAGGAAGATGATGGAATTGATCAAAAAAGAGGGCTTAGATAGGGTTATTCTTGTGGTAGGTGGGGTAATACCAGTCAAGGATATCCCTATCCTAAAAGAGATCGGGGTTAAAGGGGTTTTCCCTGGCGGAACACCCTTTGAGGAATCTATAAGGTTTATTAAAGAGAATGTGCGTAGTTCGTAGTTTTTTGGGTTTGTTGAGTTTATTGGGTTTTTTGAGTTTGTTTCAGAAGAAGTTTTAGGGAGGAGGTATTTACTTTAGGCACTTTAACTCACTTTATGCCACAGAGTTAAAACCCTATCAACCCAAGGAACTCAACAAACACAACAAACACTAGAAACAGGAGAGAACAGATGGGAGTAGCCAGATACGTAAAAGATGAGAAGGATAGGATTACGGATGTTATCTTGCAATCAGGAATCCATGTAAAACCTCTTTACACGGGAGATGATTTAAAGGAAATCGGCTTTGACTACGCAGAAGATCTTGGCAATTCCGGAGAGTATCCCTTTACCAGGGGAATCCATAGATTGGGCTTCAGGAGCCGGGAATGGACAACAAGGCAGTACACGGGTTTTGGGGCACCAGAGGAAACAAACAAAAGATTCAAGCTAATGATCAGCCAGGGTCAAACCGGGCTGAATGTTGCATTTGATCTCCCTACACAGATGGGTTATGACTCAGACGACCCTATGGCAGAGGGAGAGGTAGGCCGGGTAGGGATGGCAGTGGATTCCCTCAGGGACTTTGAGATTGCCTTTAAGGACATCGCCCTGGACAGGATTGGTGCCGGGCTCACTATAAATGCTGTTGCCTCGATCATGCTTGCCATGTATCAGGCTGTAGCAGAAGGATATGGATTTTCCAAAGAGAAGATAAGTGCCACTCCGCAGAACGATATATTAAAGGAGATAGTCGGCAGAGGGGCATGGATATTTCCGGTGGAGCCTGCTGTTCACCTGATTGGTGATGTCATTGAATACGCCATAAAGGAGATGCCGAAGGCCAATCCGGTGAGTGTTTGCGGCTACCATATCAGGGAGGCAGGGGCCACGCCTGTCCAGGAGATTGCCTATGCTATACAGATTGCAAATGCATATATAGATAATGTCTTGGAAAGGGGGTTCAATATTGATGATTTTGTGGCCAGATTCTCATTCAACCTTGATGTATTTGGGAATCTATGGGAACAGGTGGCAAAATTCAGGGCAGCGAGAAAGCTTTGGGCAAAGAATATCAAAGAGCGGTATGGGGCAAAGAACGACAGATCAATGTTCTTAAGAGGTCTATTTGGTGGAGGTGGTGGAGGCCTAACAAAGGAGCAGCCCGAAAATAACATTGTTAGAAGCGCCTATTATGCCCTGGCCGCTGCCTTAAGCGGTGCTCAGACCATAGCACTGTGTTCCTATGATGAGGCTTATACCATTCCTACCCCTCACTCTGCCCTGATCTCACTGAGGACACTACAGATATTAATGGATGAGGTAGGCCTCAGGGACACAGTAGACCCCCTGGCAGGCTCATATTTCATCGAGACCCTTACCAGACAGATGGAGGACAAGATTGTTGAGGAGATAGCAAAGATTGACACCTTAGGGGGGATGGTCAAGGCGATTTCAGGGGGATATATCCAGAAGGAGGTGGCCAGACAGGCCTATGAGTTTGAAAAAGGCGTACAGAGCGGGGAACTGATAAAGGTAGGGGTAAACAAATATACCGGGGGTGAACAGGGGAAGGTAGAGCTTCATGAATACAGTGATGAATCAGCCGTAGAGCAGATAAAAAGCCTTAAAGAATTGCGAAGAGCAAGAAACAACAAGGAGGTTACCCAATCACTGAGGGCATTAGATAAGGCAGCCAGGGATAAGGTAAATGTTATGCCATACCTGGTGGATTGCTGTAAGGCATATGCCACGGTTGGGGAGATGACTGGTGTCTTCAGGGATATCTTTGGAGAGTTTGTAGAGCCGACTATATTTTAGTAACATTCAAAAGCCGTGGAGAATTCATATGTCTTTACGGTTCAACTACAAGGTATAGATGTTTTCGCCACTTTGATTTTTT
>CAZMUW010000130.1:0-5070 GCA_964569645.1 uncultured Desulfobacteraceae bacterium
TCATTTTTGTTCCTTTAACTTTAGGCACTTTAAACTTTAGGCACTTAACTTGATAATACCAATCAAAGTGATTTCTAAATTTTTTAATTTGATATAAGCGTTTGGAAATACGAGTACAACTGACTACTAACAACGGACTACCGGCATTATGAGGGAATTGCGGATATCTTTAAATACACATACTTTTTACCTAGAAACAGCAGTGGCTTTCAGGCCTTCGATAAGGCGCTGCTGGATATGATCAAATGCGCCGTTGGACATGATAAGGATCACATCGCCTGGCTTAACAAGAGAAAGAAGGCCATCAAGGAGATCGTCATTATTAGGAAAATAGTGGGCCTCAATGCCCCCCCCTCTTAGATTAGCGGTAAGCTTGATAGAGGAAAATCTCTCATTTACTGGTATTTTGTCCATCATCGGAGGCTCCGGAAGGATGACTAAATCGGCACAATTAAAGGAAGAGGCGTAGGCATTTTGAAAGATGTTCCTCCGGCTTGAGTTTGATCTCGGTTCAAAAACGGCAACAAGGCGGCGGTTTCTGTAATGGGCTTTCACCGCTTTTGTCGTTTCTCTTACAGCTGTTGGATGATGGGCAAAATCATCTATCACGAGTATGTCCTTATAATTGCCTATTAACTCCAGTCTCCTCTTCACCCCCTTGAAGGTGGCAAGGGCCTTGGCGATAATCTCACCTTTTATCTTTAAACGATAGGCAATGGGGATTGCAGCAAGGATGTTGGAGATATTGTGGTCTCCATAAAGATCAGTGGTAACACTTAGATATTCCTTCTTCCCTTTTACTATAGTGAGCATTGTCCCATTATCGTTAACAGTTACATCCCCAAGAGAAAGATCTGCTTCTGTTTTTATTGCATATGTCAAGCAAGGACATCTTGCTTTCTTAATCTCTTCTGCTACTGCCGGATCATCAATGTTTGCACACAAGAGCCCATCAGCAGGTATCATTTTAATAAGGTGTCTGAAGGAATCCTTTATTTCCTCAATTCCCTTGTAAATATCCGCATGGTCAAACTCAATACTGGTTATCACGGTTATATAAGGGCCATAGTGTAAAAATTTGGGCCTTTTATCAAAGAAGGCCGTATCGTATTCGTCACCCTCAATAACAAAATAGGGACCGGTAGCTAACTTAAAGTTGCTCTCAAAATTTTTAGCTATACCTCCAATCATAAATGATGGATCCATACCGGCAACCTCCAGGATCCATGCAGTTAGAGCAGATATTGTTGTCTTACCGTGAGTTCCGGCAATAATAATAGATTTCTTTCTATCCATAGCAAATTTTTTTAGGGCCTGGGGCATGGAAAGATATGGTATCCTGAGCCGGAGCAATTCACCTGCCTCGGGATTATCTTTTGTAATAACGTTTCCCACGATGACAAGATCTGGTATGGGATGGAGGTTGTAAGGGGAGTAGCCGTTTTTTACAGGAATAGATAGTCGCTCAAGGAAAGTGCTTATCGGTGGATAGATGTTTCGATCGGAGCCCGTTATTATGTAGCCTTTATCCTTTAGCATCCCTGCCAGCGATGACATACCAACACCGCAGATACCTATCAAATGAATATTGGCATGTCTTGGCAGAATATGAGCGTTATCATCCATATCCAAATTCCCGCATAATTAGATTGTGAAGCTTGGGGCGAAAATCTTTTATCTTTACATTTGATCGGTCAGGATGGATCCGGTTTGTCAGAAATATTACCGTGATATTTTTTTTTAAATCTATCCATACCGAGGTGCCGGTAAATCCGGTATGACCTACACTGCCTGGGGAGAAGTAATTCCCTGAGCTGGAGTTCTTTTCTGATGGTGTGTCCCATCCAAGGGCCCAGGTAGACCCTGGGATAATTTCCTGCCTTGAAAAGAATGACCTGAGAGTTCCGGTCCTAAGTGGCCCTGAACGGTATCCATGATAGATCTTAATTAACATCGTGGTCAGGGTAAAGATATCCAGTGCTGTCCCAAAGAGCCCGGCATGACCGGAATAGCCTCCAAGGGCATATGCATTTTCGTCATGGACATGGCCTTGAATAATCTCCATCCTCCACGGGCAATACTCTGTGGCAGCAAATAACTGTTTTTCATGCCCTGTATCAGTAGTTGTTTGGTCAAGATAAAGGTTTTGCAGGCCAAGGGGATGGTAGAAAGAAGAGTTAAGAAATGAGGATAAATCCTGGCCAGTAATTATTTCTATTATCCACTCTAAGAGCATAAATCCTAAATCACTGTAACGTGATACCGTTTTAGGTTCCCCATTCAATGGTTCTTCCATAATTAATCGCCTTAAAGCGGGCTTTCTCTCTTCTATTGGGTAATTCATAAGTTCCAGATAAAATGGTTTCCAGTCAACAAGGCTCGCGGAGTGGCCTAACAGAAGGCGGGGGGTTAGATTGACTTTGTCTTTCCAGGGGAAAGGCTTTATGAGGGATGAGATAGTTATATCAAGGCCCAGCAGACCCTCATCCACGAGTTTCATAATGGCTAAAGTGGTACTTAATGGTTTGGTCAGGGAGGCCAAATCAAAGATTGTCTCCTTTTCCATGGGAAGGGGTTTCGGGGTCAATGCCCGATTGCCCACATTATGGAAAATGACGATATCTTCTCCTCTTGCCGCCAGAAGAACAGCACCTGGATAAACATTTTCCTTCAACCCTCTTATGAGGAAGTCTTTTATTTTATTATTTGTCATTCGTCATTTGTCATTCGTCATCTAACCCAACAAACCCAACAAACCCTACGAGGTAGCCGGTTCTTCTATCTTAAGAAGCATCCTTTCAGTATCAAGAGTTACAGGAAGACCAAGAGGTAGAGATATGTTTTCAACCCCATGGCCAACAGGCAAACCTGTTACCACTGGTATGTTAAGGCCACCAAGTCGTTCCTTAAGCAAACTGTTGATAAGCTCTTTTTCCCCACAATCCTCAATTTGACCAATAACAAGGGCCGATAACCGGTTTAGCCTGTCACTAAGTAAAAGGTGGGTAAGCATCCGGTCCAACCTGTAAGGAGATTCCCCTTTCTCTTCTAAGAAAAGGATTACGCCTTCAAAGGAGGGTAAAAAGGGGGTATCCAAAAGAGAGCATATAATTGAAAGATTGCCACCCAAAAGTATACCCATGGCCTTGCCCTTATTTATTATTCCTCCTTGCTTAAAGAAGATTTGAGGCCTATGAGGGGTGGTAATAAGCCTGGATACATTTAGCCAGTTTTTATTTTTAGGGAGATCCGATAGGGTGGGTCCATGGATGGTGATTAAACCGCTTTGTTTGTATATAGCGATCAAAAGGGCGGTTAGATCGCTGAAACCTACTATTATCTTCGGGTTTTTTCGTATCAGGTCAAAGTCAATTTTATTAAGAAGCCTTGCTGAGCCATATCCACCCCTGGCACAAAAGATTGCCTTTATATCAGGATCGGAAAACATCTTATGAAGATCGGACACCCTATCATGGTCAGTGCCAGCCAGATAATTCAAATGATCAAAGAGATGCCTGCCAAGCCTTATCTTTAAAGGAAAAGACTCTAAGAGCTTTAAGCCTTGCGATAGTTCCGATTGGCTAACCGGGCTTGATGGTGCTATAATTCCCACTGTCTGATTCGGCTGAAGGGGCGGCCCTTTTATGATAGGCAGAGATACCATAGAATTCTTAAATACTACTTTAAAATGATTGGGGCAACTTAAAATGGTCACTCTGCTAATCTAAACCATAACTTCACCAATATAGTACGCAAAGATGAATGATCAAAACACGCCTCAGCGTTCTTTGCGTCTCTGCGGTGAGTAAAGCTGTGAGAGATTGGGGGGAAATACTTAATCTTTGGCTGGAGACCTATCAAACGACAAAAGATTTCAAACACCGAGGAATTGTGGAGGTGAAATTAGCATGATTCAAAATGATGAACAGTTGGCAAGAACTCAACAAGCCGTTATTAACTTACAGAGGTTTCTCTTAGAAGCGCGTAAGGCTCATTCTGCCCAAGAATATCGCGCCATGTCAGAGCCAATTTTGTTTGAAGCAGGGAATTAGGCCCTATTTGAGTCCTGTTAACAGCTTCTGCTATTCATGCGCTGTGAATATGCTCACATTCCAGTGAGGAAACACCAGCTATAGTGAACGTCACAAGAAAGTTGTCATTGCGAGGAGCGGTAGCGGCGAAGCAATCCCATGAGATTGCTTCGCTTCGCTCCGGATTCTGTGAACTCGGAAGCTCGCAATGACATTTCAAATGGCAACTTATTTAATACGTTCACAGTATAGGAAATCCCATTTTTAAACCAATAATAACTGGCCCAAAGCATGTGATGGTCATTTTTGTTCCTTTAACTTTAGGCACTTTAGGCACTTAACTTGACTATAGATACCGATGGCACGCGAAGTTAATTGCCATAGACGCTATACAAAGGAGATCACTCGGCAGGGATATAAGGTATTTCTATTCCCCACCACCTTTGTTCCTCAGATCTTTTTCCCGTCTCTTCTGTGGGATTGTTGTGGCCATACCAACTGAATTTCAGGTGATCCCAATTCCTATACATTGAACCATGCTCCAAAAATTCAGATTTTCTGGCTGTACCACAACCACAAAAAAACAAGCCTATCAAAACCAGGAAACATAACTTTTTCATCTTCTTCTACCTCCTTTCTAAATTACTTCAAAATCGAATATGATTCTCAAACCATCCTCAGCTTCACTGAGAAGCTTTTCACCCTTACTTGAATGTTGAAAGAGCTGAAGCCTACCTAGAACAATAAAAAATAGGATGAGTGTTGTCAAGTATTTTTTTAAATTTTTATCATCCAATTTCTAATAAATTTTGAGATTAATAGAGGAACCAATTTGCCAAACCACTAGCGAAGCTTCGCCTCAAACCGACGAGGTGGTAAGCACATAAATTGGGCGAAGCTTCGAATTGCAAAATAAAAAATGCAAAGTGCAAAAATCAAAATTGGGTTTCCCTAAGGATTTATTAACGCAACCTCCTGCCTTTGATTTTGCATTTTTCCCTGGCCCAGACCTGGCTTACATGGACGCAGTCAATTTAAC
>CAZMUW010000131.1:0-5069 GCA_964569645.1 uncultured Desulfobacteraceae bacterium
GAGTAAACTCTCCCCTACCTCATATATGTCCCTGACCTTCCCACGATTAACCAATCTTAAATTGGAAAAATTTGTTTCTCTAACTGCCTGCGCTGTCATAATTATCCCTTTCAAATAATTTTCTAACATAACTATAACATAAATTACCAGTAACGCTCAAAAATTATGGTAAAACTTCTTAGTATTCGATAAAGTATCAAATCAAATAAATAAAGAAGACTTATAATAATGTAATCCGTAATCAATAATCAGGGTCAGGTCTTGACTTAGGCTATACTCTTTTCTTGAAAAATCAAGTTTATATCCTTTGCTAACCCCGAGATCGCTTACCATTTTCTCATTATTTATGGTTTTCTGGTGTCGGTCTGGCGAGCAGGGAGATTAGGCAGTCGGCATCAGGTCAAACAGATGGATAGACCTAAAAAACATAAAATCAGATTAGTAATTGGCATTCTCATCAGTAGTTTTTGCATATACCTGGCCTTTCGTAAAGTTGATATTGACCAGATGTGGCAGGCCTTTAAAACGGTGAATTACTGGTATCTAGTGCCGGCTGCTGCGGCCCTTTTTTTCAGTCACTTTCTCCGCGCCTTTCGATGGCGTTACCTGCTTGATCCCATAAGACGTTTGGATACCAGCAGCCTGTTCTCATCCCTGATTATCGGTTATGCTGCTAACTCGTTTATGCCCGCCCACCTGGGTGAATTCCTGCGTGCATATGTATTGAGTAAGAAACGACAGATCTCTATGAGTAAGGTCTTTGCAACCATCGCCGTTGAGCGGATTATTGATGTATTTTCACTTCTGGCCTTGATGTTGCTGGCTTTTTTTCTTTATCCATTCCCAGACTGGGTAATCAAAAGCGGTTACATAATGTTTGCCGGCTCCCTTGGGTTCTCGATATTTTTGATTTTCCTGAAGATGTCAACTTCACCAACTATGAGGTTCATTGGTTTTATCCTGAAACCGTTACCCAAAACGTTTGAGTGTAAGACAGAGGCTGCGCTGGAAAAATTCCTTGCAGGCATTCTGCCCCTGAAACGATGGCATGATTATATCACAGCGGGTTTTCTATCTGCGATCATTTGGGCCTGCTATGGTCTTGTTTTCTATTTTTGCCTGCATGGGTTTGATTTCGTGGAGACATACCGGCTGAGATGGTCAGTTAGTCTGATTCTTCTGGTAATTACCACCATAGCTGTTGTAGTGCCCTCTTCTCCTGGTTATGTGGGGACCTATCATTATCTTTGTCAAATTTCCCTGGCCATGTTTGGAGTGCCTGCCGGCCCGGCCCTTTCTTTTGCTGCATTAGTGCATGGAGTCAGCATTTTACCAGTGTTTATAGCTGGCCTCTTTTTTGCCCATCATGAAGGTATGGCTATCCTGAAAATGTCGGGGGAAGCTTCCGATATCAAGGAAACCGCCCGTCTGGAAGAGGCTTAATAGAGGAGGAAGAAAAATGAGACAGACCCAAATCGCTTGTGGGCTGAAGAGGAACGGAAGAAAAAAGCTATGTAAGAACTTAACGGAACGCTATCAAATTATTTAAAAAAGAAGTATGGACATTATGGGAGATCTTTTGTATATAAGAAAGTCAATAAACAGCCCTAAAATGGGTGGGTTGATTGTTGTAAAGCAAAGCTTGCTATAGCGGGAAGGTTAATGGGTGCAATTGTTATTTGTTAATCGTTACTTGTTATTCGGATAACTAATAACGAATAACCAATAACGCAACTGGATGGCATGTATCGGGTGACACTAAGAAGCTTATAAATTCAATAAGTTGTAGAAATTCCGAAACGTTATTTTAGAAAGATGGTTAAATTAGATTTTCAGAAGGGTGATGGAATCTTGCCAGCTATTGCCCAGGAGTATGAATCTGGCAAGGTTCTAATGGTGGCCCATATGAATAACGAAGCCTGGCAGCTTACCCTCCGGACCGGAGAGGCCCATTACTGGAGCCGCACACGGGGAGAGCTCTGGCATAAAGGGGCAACTTCGGGTAATATCCAGATAGTTAAAGAAATTCTGGTGGACTGTGACCATGATACTATCCTTATCAAGGTAGAGCAATTAGGGGGGGCTGCCTGCCATCTTGGATATGAGAGCTGCTTCCACAACAAAATCGATAAGAATGGAGAGGAAACCATCATAGGTGAAAGGATATTTGACCCGGAGAGGGTATATAAAAAATGAACTTGCTTAAGCTCGGTATACCAAAGGGTAGCCTGGAGGAGGCCACACTCAGACTACTCGAGAAATCAGGCTGGAAGATCTCTATCAGTGATCGAAATTACTTTCCTGAAATAGACGATGAGACCATTAAGTGCTCAATACTAAGGGCCCAGGAGATGTCCATCCATGTAGAAAACGGGGCCATAGATGCAGGCCTCACTGGCAGAGACTGGAAAGAAGAGAATGAATCAGATGTTGTCACTGTCGCTGACCTAATCTATTCCAAGATGAGCCAGAGCCCTGCCAGGTGGGTTTTGGCAGTGTCTGCTGACTCCAATATCAAGGGATTGACTGACCTTAAGGGTAAAAAGATAGCAACAGAACTGGTTAATTTTACCAGAAAATACTTCGCCCAAAGAGGAATAGACGTTAAGGTTGAATTCTCTTGGGGAACAACGGAGGCCAAGGTTGTAGCAGGTTTGGCAGATGCTATTGTTGAGATTACTGAGACAGGTAGTACTATCAAGGCCCATGGATTGAAGATTATCCATGAGCTGATGCAATCAAACACCATATTCATTGCAAATAAAGATGCCTGGGAAGATTCATGGAAAAAGAGTAAGATTCAGCAGATTGTTTTACTCCTCAAAGGGGCCTTAAGGGCTGAAAATTTGGTAGGCTTAAAGATGAACGTACCAAAAGAACGATTGGATGGAATTATCAGATTACTCCCCAGTATTACCTCACCAACTATAGCCAATCTCTTTCAATCCGATTGGACCTCGGTTGAGGTAGTGATTCATAAAGAAAGGGTCAGGGAGCTTATTCCTCAATTAATAAGGGAGGGAGCGGAAGGTGTAATTGAATATCCACTAAATAAGGTGATTTGACTGTGTGGATTCCATTGAGGGAAATTAGGATTTGAAGAAACCATTAGCTTAGACAAAAGGAGTGTAATTGTTATTTGTTAATCGCCTGCCCTGTGAAATGCTTGCCCTGTGGAATTTCCGCCGTTAGGCGGAACCCCTTCCAGGGCATTCCACAGGGCGGGCATATTTCACCGGGGTTACTTGTTATTCGAATAACTAATAACGAATAACGTAAGCAGATGGCATAAATCGATTTCCACTAAAGGACTTGTGCTTTGAATAAGTTGCATAAATTCCGAGATATAAGTCTATGAAAGTTGCAACCAGGGCCATAGATTTCCGCTCCTTCATTGTCATGGATGTCCTGGAAAGGGCGAATGCACTTGAAATGGCGGGGCAGGATATAATCCACCTTGAGATAGGTGAGCCAGATTTTGATACGCCTCAATGCATAAGGGAGGCGGGGATTAAGGCCATCAGGGAGGGAAAAACCCACTATACTCACAGCCTGGGAATACCTGAGTTGAGAGACGCCATCTGCTCCCGTTACATGGATAAGTATGGTGTTCAAGTAAACCCTGAGCAGGTCCTGGTAACCTCTGGTACATCGCCGGCAATGTTATTGATCTTTTCGGCCCTATTAGAAAATGGAGATGAGATTATTGTCTCAGATCCGTCTTATCCTTGCTATCCCAATATTATTAACTATGTTGGTGGAAATTGCTTGTTTATAAACGTCTATGAGGATGATGGATTTCAATTTCGGCCAGAAGAGGTTGCCCAAAAGATATCTCCCCAGACCAGGGCAATCCTCATAAGCTCTCCATCAAATCCTACCGGAAACCTCCTTTCGGCAGAGAGAATGCAAAGGATAGCTGATCTTGGACTATATACCATATCTGATGAGATATATCATGGCCTGGTATATGAAGGCAGGGAGCACACGATCTTAGAGTATACAGATAAGGCATTTGTTTTGAATGGATTTTCTAAACTCTATGCCATGACTGGCTGGAGGCTCGGATATGTGATTTCCCCACCCGACTTTGTCAGGCCTATGCAAAAGATACAACAAAACTTTTTTATCTCGGCTAACAGTGTCTCCCAGTGGGCAGGTCTCGCTGCCCTAAAGGAAGCACAGCCTGATGTTGAAAGGATGAAAACCATATACGACCAGAGGAGGCATTACATGATCAAAAGGCTTAGGGAGCTCGGTTTTGGAATCAGCATTGATCCTGTTGGGGCATTTTATATTCTGGCCAGGGGGAAACATCTATCCAATAATTCCTACGAGCTGGCCTTTGAGATTTTAGAGAAAGCAGGGGTGGGTGTTGCACCAGGTATTGATTTTGGAGCCAATGCCGAAGGATACCTCAGGTTTTCCTATGCAAACTCCCTTGAAAATATCACTGAAGGGCTCCAAAGAATAGAGGAATTTTTGAAAAAAAGGGATCTCTAAAGTCCATACGCCTTTATCTTCTTATGGAGATTGCTTCTTTCCATTCCTATAGCTTCGGCCGTCTTGCTAATATTACCTGCGAATTGTTTTAATTTACTGGCGATAAAGGATTTTTCAAACATCTCTCTGGCCTCCTTTAGGCTGTCGAGAGAAAAAAAAGATTCCTGCTTACTCTCTTCCCTGAATGTGTTAAAGGAAGTGGGTATATCTTTTGCTGTAATTACCTTATCAGGGAACATAATAACCATCCTTTCTATCAAATTTTTAAGCTCCCTGACATTGCCTGGCCAGCTATGCCTCTTTAGCAACTCCAGGGCATCAGGACTTAGAAATTTTTGCTCCTTTTTGGTATCAAGGGAAAACTCATCAAAAAATTCGTTCACCAGTTCAAGTATATCATCAACCCTCTCCCTCAATGGAGGAACCCTAATAGGTATAACGTTGAGGCGAAAGTAGAGGTCTTCCCTGAATGTTCCCTTTTCAATCTCTTCCTCCAGATTCTTGTTAGTTGCAGCTATAACCCGCACATTCACCTTACTGGTTCTCTTGCCACCTACCCGCTCTAA
>CAZMUW010000132.1:0-5036 GCA_964569645.1 uncultured Desulfobacteraceae bacterium
AGGGTTCCCTTCGGGAAATTTAACAGGGTGAACTCTGAACCTGTGAACGCCTACGTTATTTTTTAATAATTTAATAGTATAGGAAATCCCATTTTTAACCAATAAAAACTGGCCTAAAGCATGTGATGGTCATTTTTGTTCCTTTAACTTTAGGCACTTTAGGCACTTTAAACTTTAGGCACTTAACTCGATAGTATAGGAAATCCCTTCGCCCTCTTTTGCGCGAAGATAGGGGGCCAAAGGAGAAAGAATGATAAATGAATCAAGATTAACCCTGTTACGTAACTTATTTCAACAATAGGTGGAAGCTATGTCAAATAAAGATATGCCATATTTGGAGGAGAAATCCACCAATAACGTTACAGGGTTAAGCTTTGAGCAAGGTCCTATCAGGCCGCCTAATGAGGCACGAAGCCTTCTTTTAAGGATAACTCGTAACTGCCCATGGAATCAGTGTCTTTTCTGTCCTGTCTATAAGAAGAAGAAGTTCTCTTTACGAACAGTAGAGGAGGTCAAAAAGGATATTCAGACCGCCAGAGATATTGCTGATGATATCAAGGCCCTTTCATGGAAGATGGGAGTGAGTGGCCTGATAACAGATCCTATCATAAGCCATATCATTAGTAACAACAATTACAGTTATAGTTACAAGAGCGTAGCACTATGGCTTTATTATGGGACTGGAGAATGTTTTCTCCAGGATGCTGATAATTTTATTATGAAGACCGGGGATTTTGTTGATATCTTGAGATTCCTGAGGAAAAAATTTCCCGATTTAAGGAGGGTAACAACATATTCAAGATCAAGAACTGTTAGTCGAAAACCGTTAGCAGAGATGAAAGAGATAAAAGAGGCAGGTCTGGATAGGGTCCATATTGGTCTGGAGAGCGGCTATGATCCACTTTTAAAGCTTATAAAGAAAGGTGTTACAGCGGCTCGGCATATAGATGCCGGCAGAAAGGTTATTGAGGCTGGTATGTCATTATCGGAATACATTATGCCAGGACTCGGGGGTGAGGCGATGTGGAAAGAACATGCCCTGGAGACAGGCAGGGTTCTTAGCGAAATTAATCCGCATTATATAAGGCTTAGAAGTCTCAGGGTTCCTATCCATACTCCCCTTTACCAAAAGGTCAAGAATGGGGAATTTAAGATGCTTACCGACGACCAGGTGGTTGAGGAGATAAAGGTCTTTATCGAAAGCTTGGATAATAACATAGCCAGTACCATCACCAGTGACCACATCATGAATCTCTTGGAAGAGATTAGAGGAAAATTACCGGAAGAAAAAGTTACTATGTTACATGTTATAAAAAAATATCAAGATCTACCCGAATCTGAACGGATTATTTACCGGATTGGCAGACGAGGCGGTGCCTATTCGTCAACAGACGATCTCTATCAGGACCAACCCACCTACAACAAAATCGAGGGATTGGTATCGGAGCTGTCTGCTAAAGGACCCGATGAAATAGAGAGATTTATGAATGAAATGGCAGATCAGTATATCTGAATCTCGTTCCTCGTTCCTCGTTGCTGGTTGCTGGTTGAACGAGTAACGAGTAACAAGCAACGAGTAACCAGTAACGAGTAACGAGTAACGAGTAACGAGTAATATGCCCTATTTCCCTATATTTCTGGATATAGAGAATCAAAAAGTAATAATTGTTGGTGGTGGTGAGGTAGCTGAGCGCAAGATAAGAAACCTTCTCATCTATGGTTGCCAGATATATATGATCTCCCCTCATCTTACCCCTCATTTACAACAATTGGTTGCTAAGGAAAAGATTCGCCACGTATCTTATGAATCTTTGGGTACATTTATGAATGATGCACTTATGGTTATCGTGGCTACGGATGACCCTGAAGTCAATAGTCAGATTGCCTCCCAGACAAAAGAACATGGGTTGTTGGTTAATGTCGTTGATCAGCCCGGAGACTGCAATTTTATAATGCCTTCGATAGTTAAACGGGGAGACCTCCAAATAGCCATATCTACAGCAGGTAAAAGCCCGGCCCTGGCAAAAAAAATCAGAAAGGAAATGGAGGTTATGTTTGGACCGGAATATGGCTCCCTTATAGAGCTGTTGGGCATAATAAGGATAAAGCTCCTTTCCCGGGGACAACCCCCTTCAAAAAATAAGATCATCTTTCAAAAATTGGTTGACTCCAATCTTTTTGAACTCATCAAGAAAGGAGATTTCAATGGGGTTAGGGTTACTTTAAGATCTATTCTGGGAGAAGGTTTCCCTGTAGAGGATATTATTAAACAGGTCTACAAAAGGATGTAAGATGGACATAGTTTTTTTTAAATTGACTCTTATTCTATATCTAATAGCTACAGCAGGTTTTTTGTTCTTTCTCATAAAGAGAAACAAAAAAGTTGGGCGCTGGTCACACATGATCCTTCTTGCAGGTTTTGCACTCAATTCCATCTACCTTGCCCTCTGTTATTACCAGCTCGGTGCTGTGCCGGCTTTAAACTTCAAGGCGGCCCTCTCGTTTTTTTCCTGGACTATAATCGCCGCATATATCATCTTTCAGGTAAAATTCAGGATTATGGTTTTAGGCTCATTTGTCGTTCCCTTCTCCGCCTTTTTGATGATCATCTCCTCAACAATCCCCATCTCAACCATTACTGTGAGGCCTATATTTAAAGGTTTCTGGCTTCCGCTACATGTAGCCACTTCTCTCCTGGGGGATGGTATCTTTGTCATTGCCTTTATTGCAGGGGTCATGTATCTGATCCAGGAACATCAGATAAAGTCAAAAAGGCTCGGCGCCTTTTACAGCAGGCTTCCTTCCCTCAACAGCCTCGATTCATTAAATTATCATGCAATCAACTATGGCTTCCTCCTTCTTACCATAGGTATGATTACAGGCTCGATCCTGGCCCAGGGCGCCCATGGCTCTTACTGGCTCTGGGACCCAAAAGAGGTCTGGTCTTTGATAACATGGCTTTGCTATGCAGCCCTTTTACATCAGAGAATGGCTGTGGGGTGGCGCGGCAGACGCTCTGCCCTCATGTCCATAGGGTGCTTTTTCATCCTGATCTTCACCTTCATTGGGGTAAACTTTTTGATGGAGGGGTATCATAGCTTTGAGAGCTTAGAGGGAAACTAATTGCCATGATAAAGATAGTTGATATAGGTATGAACCATGAGACTGCGCCGGTTGAATTGAGAGAATTGCTTGCCTTCGGAAGGCATAATATAGATGAGGCAATGAACTCCATCAGGAGTATTAAGGATATCAAAGAATCCATAGTTCTATCCACCTGCAACCGGGTAGAGATAGTGTTCACAACTGATAAGGAAAAAGAGGCCAGGGAATCCGTCATAGAATTCCTCTCTAATTTTAGTGGAATTAAAAGACAGGAGCTTGGGCCAACACTCTATATCTACGATAATCAAGAGGCAATACGCCATATATTCAGGGTAGGTGCAAGCCTTGATTCAATGATAGTTGGCGAGCCACAGATACTCGGACAGATTAAGGAGGCATATAGGATAGCAGTCGAGCATAAATCATCCTCTGTAATTCTTAACAGGCTGATGCACAGAACCTTCTCACTGGCCAAAAAAATACGGACTGAGACAGAGATAGCAGGATCTCCTGTATCTATAAGCTTTGCAGCTGTGGAATTGGGCAAAAAGATATTTGGAGATCTCCAGGGGAAAAAGGTTCTCCTGATCGGGGCTGGAGAGATGGCAGAGCTCGCTGCCACATATCTTTTAAACAACAGGATTGCTAAAATACTGGTAGCCAACAGAACCTTTAGCAGGGCCGTGGAATTGGCAGATCACTTTCATGGAAAGGCAATCTCCTTTGATGAGATAGATGATCAATTGCTGGAGGTAGATATTGTTATCACCTCTACCGCCTCCCCGGAGCCGATAATCTCTTTGAACCAAGTAAAAAAGACGATGAGGGGCAGAAAGAATAGACCACTATTCTTCATAGATATTGCTGTGCCCAGAGATGTTGAGTCCCAGGTAAATGGAATAGAAAATGTCTTTGTCTATGACATCGATGACCTTAAAGGAATTGTTGAGCTCAACCTGAGTAAAAGAAAGGGTGAAGCAGTTAAGGCAGAGAGGATGGTGGATGAGGAGGTCATCAAGTTTAGCGAATGGTTAAAGACCCTGGATGTTGTCCCAACTATTGTAGCCCTCAAGGACAAGTGTGAGAATATACGCCAGGTTGAGCTGAGAAAAACTCTTTCCAGTCTTGGTGATCTTACACCAGGGCAGAGGAAAGCTGTGGAAAATTTGACCCTATCGATTACCAAAAAGATCTTAAACGATCCCATAGTCTTTTTAAAAAGAAAGGGGGAAAGGAGTTCCCGAAATCTTTATTTAGATGTTGCCCGAAGGCTATTCGATCTGGACCCTGATAATGATGACACAAATACAAAAAGTTACAAGTGAGCTAAATCAGCCTCAGGCTGATAAAGTGCCTAAAGTTGAAAGTGAGTTAGAGTGATGGACAGGGTTAACCGGAATTGTGGATTTAGGAATCAATGAAAGGCTCACCATTCATCCGCCGAAGTCGAAACAACAGCAAATGTAAACTTCAAGCATTTTCATAGAGGTAAATATGATGGATCTAAACAGGATGACAGACATTATTAAAACCCATCCCGATTTCAATAAAGCAGGTATGATCGCCAGCCACCTTGGTATAGTCAGGTCTTTCTCAAGGGATGGAAAGGCTGTCTCAGGGGCTGATGTGCTCTTTGACAGTCAAAAGATTCAGGAGATTATAAGGGATATTAAATCAAGGCCTGGAATAGTGGACATCCTCATTGAAACAAATAGCGGCCATCTTGCAGTTGGTGACGAGATTGTGGCCATAATGGTTGCCGGTGATATCAGAGAAAATGTATTTCCAGCCCTTATCGATGCGGTTAACCGGCTAAAATCAGAGGCAGCAACAAAAAAAGAGAAAGTAATTGATTAACCCTTCTGTAAATCTTAAAACAGACTTCTTCAATCTTGCTCCAAATTTTTGGACATATTTCCCATTGATAAAGC
>CAZMUW010000133.1:0-5013 GCA_964569645.1 uncultured Desulfobacteraceae bacterium
AATTTGCACCGATGAGAATAACGGCATCTTGGGAGGCTACCACTATAGAGGGTCCGGTTAGATGGTTAACTATCAGCCCAAGCTTCCTGTAGCATACATTGATAGAATGTGAATGGTCATTATGGGAGCAGCTATTAGACCATGAATCCTTTGCATCTTTATTGTTGCTTCAGGGATATGGAGATTGCAAAGGGCACAGCAGTGTTTCTGTGCCGGTTCTATGAGCGCTCCATATTTAGGCCCCTTTTTACTGAGAGAAACGATGATAAGGGAAGTGTAAAATGAAAACCCTAATCATTTTAGTTATTTTGCTGACCGGAGGAATGGCCTGGGCTTTCACCTGGGAAGGCGAATTGGATCCGAATGAGTTTGTTAAGTGGCAGATTATTGAGGCTAAAATGGCCAGTCCTCTAACGATGATAGCTACTGCTCAAAATCCGGATAAGGAGGCAGAAGTCCAGCGAATCCAAATGATCATCTACATTAATGGAACGCTCCTTTCCTACCGCTACTTCAAGGGAGATGAGATTTACGAATATGAGCTCAACCTTGATAAAGATATGTATGAACGACGCAAACACACGGAGAAACCTCGTCAATCCTGTATGCAATGCCACAATGTCAAATTGGTTCCCAGGGCCTCCATCTAATGGTTCCTTCAATAAACCGCCAGTATGCTAAGGAGAGACCCGTCTCTGGAATCCGGCACGTGCCGACAGGACACCTTGTTTCATCCCTATCAAGATGTTTAATAGGCTACCCCTTATTTTATAATTTTCATTTGAAGATTATTATTGCATCTTACTGGTAACAGGGTACCGCCAAACATAGACGAAGAAAAAAGTAGTTGTGGTTTTGATTAGTAAATGTTATCTGTACCTCTTTGATATTACAGAAGGCAAACCATCATGCCTGAACAGGAAGTCTACAGACGTTTTATCAACTGGCTGAACCAGACTTGGTGGGGACTGCCCGAAGCGGATGAATTGATGCCCTTGATAATGGCTCGCTACACCCTCAATGACACCTTCTTTGAGCAGTGCTCCAAAAAAATCGATTGCCTTAAATTTAATCAAAAAAATTTCCTATATATACTTGACCATTCAGAATGCTTTTTCTATAATCCTTTCATTAAAAATGGGAATCTGTGATGCCTCGTTGCCCAGAAATCCAGAACAGTGTTAGCCGCAAGCTCATCAGCAATTTTATCCAAAAGCCCGAGGAGAAAAATGGAAATTTATCCTAAGTTGTCCAGTATTAAGATATTTCTTGTCATCATCCTCCTGCCATTTTGTGCCGGCTGTGGTATCGATATATCTTACCTCAAACCCAAGAAACAGCTACCTTCAGAGAAGGTTGCCTTAAAAGAATCAAATTCTAAACCGCCCGCGATAACATCCGAACAAGAGATTGCCGCCCCTGCCGAGATTGAGGAAGAAGAACCTTTACCTCTATCTGAAGCTCCTGAAGATAGCCCCCTACCCCTTGCTCTACTAACACAGGAAAAGCAAGAGATTGCCGCCCCTGCCAAGATGGAGGAAAAAGAATCTTTACCTCTATCTGAAGCTCCTGAAAACCTTGCTCTACCAACACAGGAAAAGTCCGACCAGGAAATGCTTGATTCTGCCCTGGAGTTTTGCCAGGCCTCGTACGATTTCTGGGAACAGGGGGATCTTGATAACGCCATCGATGCCCTTGATCAGGCCTATTCTCTCATATTGAAAGTCAATCCCGACCAGGATCCAGAGATATTGCAGCAAAGAGAAGACTTGCGCTTCACCATATCGAAGCGGATTATAGAGTGTTACTCCTCCAGGTTCACGGTCGCAAACGGTTATTACAATGTGATTCCCCTTGTCATGAACAGGCACGTGGAAAAAGCACTGAAACTATTTAAAGGGAGGGAAAGAGAATTTTTTCTTAATGCGTATCGTATCTCAGGAAGGTATCGTCCTGCCATACTAAGAGCACTCAAAGAAGCAGGCCTTCCTGAAGAACTTTCATGGTTGCCCCTTATCGAAAGCGGATTCAAGTTAAGGGCCTTTTCCAGGGCGAGAGCCCTCGGGCTATGGCAGTTTATTGCCTCAACGGGATATAAATTCGGTTTAAAAAGGGATCGCTGGATCGACGAAAGAATGGATCCAGAAAAATCGACCAGGGCCGCCATCGCCTATCTGAAAGAATTGCATCAAATCTTTGGGGATTGGTCAACGGCTCTGGCTGCCTATAACTGTGGAGAGGGGACGGTATTGAAATCTATCCGGACTCAAAGGATCAACTATCTTGATAATTTCTGGGACCTTTACGAAAAACTTCCCACAGAGACAGCCTTTTACGTCCCAAAGTTTATGGCCGTCTTACATGTTTTGAATGATCCCGAAGCCCACGGCTTCACCCTTCCCCCTGTGGAAGAGGAGATTCAATCTGAAGATGTTACCATTGACAAGCAGATTCATCTAAAAACCATGGCTACACATCTGGGAATATCTTACGAGGTTTTAAAAGACCTCAACTCTGAATTGAGGCTCAATTCCACCCCCGAAAGCCCCTATGTCTTTAAAGTACCCAAAGGGAATGGGGCATTGCTCCTCTCAAAATTAGAGGATATGCCTGTGTGGCGTCCCCCTGTTCCCGACTATGTGGTACACAGGGTTAGAAAAGGTGAGTCTTTGTCTGTTATCGCCACCAGATATAGGACAAGTGTCAGAAGAATCAAGACCCTAAACGGGCTAAAAAGCGGTCATTTTATTAAAGCGGGTTGGAGACTCAAGATCCCAACCAGAAGGAAATACGCATCCCTTAAGAAGACATCCTGGCCTGTCCCTGGTTCAAAGGTAAAAGGAAATCTCATAGAATACATAGTCCGGAGAGGGGACTCTCTCTGGAGGATTGCCAACCGATTTGGAACTACCACCAAGGCCATACAGTCTATGAATCAACTCGATGATCCCCGCCTGAGGATAGGACAGGTTCTCATGATTCCTACGGGTTTAACAGCTCTAAAAATGATAAAAACCAGGATCTATACGGTCTTAAAAGGAGATTCACCTTATATTATTGCCAAAAAATACCAGATGAACCTTGCCCGATTCCTCAGGCTAAATAATCTAACCCCTCGAAGCACTATTTTTCCCGGGCAGGTATTGCTCGTTAAGGCAGAATAAATCCCCTTCCCTTATCCAGGCATGCTTTATTCTAATATGGAAAACCTGGTCCTCAGGGCCAGGTCAGAGACAGAGGGCTCTGCTACTCCATTACTCCAACACTCCATAAGCCATTTAGATTCCAAGAAGGAAAATTCCCTCTGGGGTTAACTTACATCGCCTATATTCGTCCTTCTTTAGACAGGAGAAGGTTATGGACTCAGTAATGAGAAGTAAAGCCCTATCTGTTGATCAATGCTACAAGCTGTTAAAAAGATATAATGTTCCTGATCATATTATTCAGCATAGTGAGATGGTTTGCAGGATTGCAGTTTTATTAAGTGATAAGCTCAATAAGCAGGGGGAGAGGCTTAGCATGTCCGAGATTGAAACAGCAGCACTCTTGCACGATATGACAAAGATGGAAGGTTTGACGACAGGCCACAACCATGCCAAAACTTGTAAGAAGCTTCTTGCCAAACTCGGCTTAAGGAGGATCAGTGAAATCGTGGCCGAGCATATTAAGTTACAAGAAGGACGAAACCCCCTGCCATTATCTGAAGAGGAAATTATTAATTATTCAGATAAGAGGGTGCTGCATACCAGAGTTGTATCTCTTGGGGAGCGATTTGCCGATTTACTGGAACGCTATGGGGCTAAAGGCTTAGATAAGGAGGCAGCTAAAAGAATAATTCAACTTGAAAATGAAACCTATAAGCTTGAGAATAAGATATTCTCTAAATTGGATTTCACTCCAGAAGAGCTCTTAAGCTTCAATAGATAGGGGCCGATCAACGCCTTGACAGCCTCCATAATGTCCTCGAGCACGTTCTCTGCTTTGGACGGAATTTGAGAATCGATTCAATTCGCAGATAGCCTTTTGGCCATGTCAGTGGCTTGAGAAATGATGCCGTCAAACAGTTCCTTCACCGTGGGGATATCATGAACCATGCCCACGCCCTGTCCGCAGGAGATAATGCCCATAGCCAGGTCCCACTTGTCGTACATCATCCTGGCCTTATCTCCTGCAACGATTTTCAGGATTTCCGGAAGACCTGCCCTGGCAGCCTCAAGTTCTGCACATTTATTGGCCATGGCGTTGGCCCATACCCTGTGGGTGGCCCCAATGGAGCGCATGATCAACATGGTGTCCAGCTCACTGGCCTGGAGGAGCGCTTTTTTCAAATTTTCATGGATCGGCGCCTCCCGGGTACCAAGCAGACGGGTGCCGATAATAACGCCCTGGGCCCCCAGGGCCAATACGGCAAGAAATCCCCTGGCGTCCGAGACGCCCCCACCCCCAATCAGCGGCACTTTGACGGTCTCCGCGACCCGTGGCACCAGGACCAGGGTGCCGATATCCAGTTTGCCGGTCGCTCCCCCATTCTCATAGCCGACCACCGTAATGATGTCGGCGCCCATGTCCTGGACCTTGAGGGCATAGCGGACGCCCACACACTTGTGAATCCATATCATTCCCGCTTCTTTAAACCGGACACAAAGGTCCGCAGGCGCAGAGTGACCCGATGTCTCCACGATTTTAACACCCTTTTCGATCAAAACGTCCACGTACTCATTATTGTCAATGGGGCGCATCATAGGAAAAAGGTTGATGTTGACGGCAAACGGCTTGTCTGTAAGGTTGAGAACGCGGTCTACGGCCTCGGCAAATGCCTCGCGGCTTTCATACATGGCCGAAGCCAGGATACCCAAGCCTCCTGCGTTGGAAACGGCAGCGGTAAATTCCGGCGTCATGATCCACATCATAGTCCCCCCAACAATGGGGTACTTGATACCCAGCATCTCTGTAATCTTTGTCTGAAACATGGATAACCTCCGATCTTTTAACATGTATTAAGATGCATGATAC
>CAZMUW010000134.1:0-4995 GCA_964569645.1 uncultured Desulfobacteraceae bacterium
AGGCATAAACATCAAGCCTCAAAAAAGCCACCTAATTTCAATAAGTTGTAGAATTCCCGAGACGTTAAATTATATCAATAGCATACAAACTCCGATTAAAAATTATCTATGTCAGTTGCGCGTCATATTTCTGGTCAGATCCTGTCAGAATCTTGACATCACTTTTATGGTATCCTTTCTTCTTAGGGTCTCTTGGGTCTGATTCATTGTTAACCTCCTTTTGAGCCTGACCAATAAAAAGTTGACATAATTATTGTTGGCAGGTTTAATGTATATAAACGAATAGGGTTAATAAAGGAGCTCAAGAGTTGATCCATACTGCTAACTGGAAAGAGGTAAAAGAGGGCCTGGTTACAGATATCTATTTTGAGAGGACCAGGCAGATCCTGGAGGCCAAAGGTATAGACTTACATGTTCGGGCTGAGGTTGTTGCCAAGGGGCTACCATCAAACTGGTCCTGGGCAGTACTCGCAGGGGTCGAGGAATGTTCTGAGGTTTTAAAAGATCTTCCGGTTGACATCAGGATGATGAAAGAAGGGACCATATTTGGCACACAACAACCGGTAATGGAGATCAGCGGAAAGTATCTTGACTTCGGCCAATATGAGACAACCCTTCTTGGTCTTATATGTCAGGCATCTGGTATAGCTACCATGGCGGCCAGGTGTAAAAAGGCAGCAGGCATGAAAGAGGTAATAAGTTTTGGCGCTCGCAGGATGCATCCGACAATAGCTCCCCTGATAGAGAGAAATGCATATATAGGGGGCTGCGACGGTGTATCCGTTGGCCTTGGAGCCAGACTCATTGGGAAAGAACCAACAGGGACAATGCCCCATGCACTCATTTTGATTATGGGTGATACGGTAAAGGCCACAAGGGCATTTGATGAGGTCATTGAACCAGGGGTTAAGAGGGTAAGCCTGATAGATACCTTCAATGACGAAAAGATAGAGGCCATTAATGTAGCCAGTGAATTGGGCGATAAGCTTTATGCCGTTCGGCTTGATACACCAAGTAGCAGAAGAGGGGATTTTCTGGAGATCATGAAAGAGGTAAGATGGGAGCTTGATCTCAGGGGGTACAGGGAGGTAAAGCTCTTTCTCAGTGGTGGTATTGATGAAAGAGATATCGAGGAGTACAATCTACTGGCAGATGGCTATGGTGTGGGAACTGCGATAAGCAATGCGCCGGTAGTAGATTTTTCCATGGATATAATAGAGATAGATGGTCATCCTTTAGCCAAAAGGGGAAAGATGTCAGGCACAAAAAGTGTTTTCCGATGCAAGGAATGCCTCAAGACAAGGGTTTGTCCTGTGAAAGAGAGGCCCGGAAGGTGCACATGTGGAGATGTTGAGGAAGAGATCTTAGCTCCACTTATCTCTAAAGGGAATTTGTTTTATGCCCTACCCGAACCTTCCCAGATCAGGGAATTTGTTCTACAGCAATTGAGTAAGGTAGACTTATAGATTTAACGAAGAAGCTGGGTGGCCAATAAAAATAAAAGAAGGGTAGATAATCTGAGTCGTTTGATGAGTTATATATTGGCAAACAGGCCTGATGAATTTGGCCTTGTCCCGGATAAAGAAGGATACATAACCATCAAAGAGGTTCTAATGGCCATTAATGAAGAATCCAATATGGCCTATGTTCGGGAATCCCATGTGAGAGAGGTTCTGTTACATGATAGAAATAACCTCTTTGAGATTGAAGAGAAGAAAATCAGATCTACGAAGCGGGACTTTTGCCCGATAAATAAGGAACAAGGTTTCTCCGCGCCTCCAAAGATCCTATTTAAGGGAGTCAAAAGAAAGGCATACCCCTATATTCTTAAATCTGGTCTATTGCCAGGATCGAAAGAGCATGTAGTGATGACAAAAGACAGAGATCTTGCCGTCCGAATTGCACGCCGGTTAGATCAGGAGCCAATTATCATAGAGATAAGGGCAGGAACAGCCATTGAGAATGGGATAACCTTTTATCCATTTGGTGATTCCCTCTATCTGGCAGATATGGTTCCAGTCCAGTTTATTAGCGGCCCACCATTGCCGAAAGAGCTACCTTCCAAAGAAGAACCCTTGAAGAAAGAAAGGGAAATAGCTCCAGGATCCTTTATCTTAAAAGCAGAAAGGGATCCCGATCTTAAACGGCGAAAGAAGGCCAAAAAAAGAATGGGATGGAAAGAAGAGGTGAAAAAAGGTAGAAAAAGAAAAAGGGTTGGCCCTGTGGAATATTAGATACAAGTGTCTATGTGGGAGGCCCAGGGATTTATTCCACAGGGCTGGACTTGAAAAAAGTTGGCTTCAGACATCTTTTGAGGAATTATTGGGAGCTTAAATAAAGAGGAGAGGGTATTTATGGATCCAGTGGATATATTATCTACAGTGGAAATCGGTATCCCCCTTTATATGGTTATGTCCTATGTTGCTATAATCTCTATATGCCTTCTGCTTAGTCGAGTACAGTTAGGATTGACTGTGTCATTTCTTTTTGTTTTCTATATTGGATATTTTTACAATAGAGATCTTTTACTAAAAGCCATTGAAGGCTCTGCCGAAGGCATACTGATATATGCAATTCTGGGCATTATTATCATTATTTTAGCTATTATCTCTTTCCTTTCCTCCTCTAAATAAACCCTGTTAGCACACGGGGCATTATACCCCGTGTTCACCCCGTTAAATAGGGTTCCCATCGGGAAATTTAACGGGGCAAGCGGGGCATTCTAACAGGGTAAAAAGCCAAAACCTTTAAGCAAATTTTGACCTCTACCCAGGGTGCAAACCTTTTATTATGTAAGGTGGATTAAGGATTTTTTATGGCTGAGGGAAAGATTATTGAATACATTGATAAGAGGGAGATCGTACTATCTATCTGTCTGAAAGATAGGGGAAGCAAGCTGCAGCTTTTAACCCTATCCAACCATGAGGTAAGTATTTCTCCCAAAAGGGCCCTCCTCATTTCATCTACCACCTTAAATATCTCCAAGTTAAGGGAGGAATTGATAAATGAGCTGAAGGTAGCTGAGAAGAGGCGCATCGATTACATGGCAAAGGTTTCTGTTCAAGATCTATGGGAGCTCACCCATGAGGAAAATGAGACCTTTACCTATAAATATCTTGCCCAGCTCTCCTTTGGTGACAATGTAACCGATGATCACATATCTGCCCTGGTCAGAGCCCTTTTTGCTGACAAGGTCTATTTTAAGATGAAAGATGACTATTTTATCCCGAATAGTCCAGATAAGGTGGAACAGATAAGAAAGGCCAGAGAAGCAGCTGAATTAAGAGAAAGGGAGATTACTGAAGGATCAAACTTCCTTAAGGAGGTGATCAATAACAGGTATCCCGAGGATCCGCCTCTAAAGGAAAAGATTATTGAGATACTTGTTCAACTTGCCCTTTATGGGAGGGATGCCCCGGATTTTAAGCTGGGGAAGGAGATATTTTCCCGGTCTGGAATAAAGGATATAGATCAGGCTCGCCACCTATTAGTAAAGCTGGATATATGGGGTAAAGACGAGAATCTTGATCTTCATAGGCTTAAGACAAGGATCGATTTCAATGAGCCTGTCCTCAAAGAGGCAGATATAGTAATGAGAAAAGAGACAGACTCATCGGGTCGAGAAGAATTGACGGATCTGTCTATCTTTACCATTGATGGGCAGTTTACCAGGGATTTTGATGATGCATTAAGCCTGGAGCCTATTGATGGAGGCTATAGGCTTGGCGTTCATATCACCGATTTAGCTCCATTTATCCGGATTGATGGGCACTTAGACAAGGAGGCCTGCATAAGGGCAAGCTCCATCTACTTTCCGATGGATCAGATCCCTATGCTCCCTTCAAGCCTTTCCAGCAATGCATTAAGTTTGGTAAAAGGTTTTAACAGGTTGGCTATATCCCTAATTGTAGATTTTGACAGGGATTGGAACATTAAAGATTATCGTTTTATACCTACCATTGTAAAAATAGAAAAACAGCTTACCTACGATCAGGTAAATGCAGTATATGCTGATGAGCCAATTCTTTTGGCCCTCTACCAGCTGAGCCAGGCCCTTAGGCAAAAGAGGACTGCTAACGGGGCATTACTCATCCCCCTTCCGGATATCCACTTTGAATTTGACAATAACTCAGATATACAGGTTAAACTCATAGACCAGGACAGCCCTGCCAGGATTATTGTCTCAGAATGTATGATTCTATATAATTGGCTGGCGGCAAAATTTGCCTCTGAGACAGCCCTGCCTATCCTTTATAGGAGCCAGGAACCAACTCAAGAAAGGTTATTCATTGAACAATCTAAATATATCTATTATGTATTTCAGCAAAGGCGAAAGCTTCATCCCCTTTTGATAGATACAATACCGCAACCACATTGTGGTCTCGGAGTTGATGTTTACACCAATGCAACCTCCCCATTAAGAAGATATATGGACCTGCTTGTGCAAAGGCAAATCCATTCCGCCCTGCTCAAGAAATCCCCTGTTTATACAAAATCAAGGCTTAAAGAGCTGAACATGTTGATACAGCAGACATTAAGGGATATTGATCTGATGAAGAGGAGCCAGATCAGGTATTGGATACTGAAATATCTTGCAGGACGGATAAATGATAGTCTCAGTGCTATTGTTTTCCAAAAATTTAGATATAAGTATTTGATAATATTAACTGACTTTCTTTTCGTTGCTGACCTTCCAAAAGTAAGTGGACTTGAGTTATCACCAGGTGAAGAGATAAAGGTAGTTGTTAAAAGATCAGATCCCTGGGATGACGTGCTTATCCTTGAGCCGGCCAATTGATTGTAATTGGACTCTATGGTTTTGATAGATGCTTAAGGGTTTTTATTTGACTGATCCGGAGTTTCAGCTCCGGTTCTTAAAGGAGTTACAGGTTGATCCATTTTCTGGTGGGCCGATGCTGATTTGCAGAGCTTGGCCGAATGTAATAGTTCAGCCACAAAGTCACGAAGACACTAAGTTTAATATAATTCATCTAA
>CAZMUW010000135.1:0-4969 GCA_964569645.1 uncultured Desulfobacteraceae bacterium
TTCCATGTACGAGGCATAAACATCAAGCCTCAAAAAATCCACCTAATTTCAATAAATTGTAGAATTTCCGAGACGTTTAGACGGCCCTCTTTTCGGTTGACGATAAAAGGCCAACCAAGAATAACCCTTATCCCTGACAAAAGGTCTATCAAAGGTCAAAAGCGGAAATAGACTTATTGGTAACCTCTCAATAAGTCCGGGTAATAGCTGTGGATTCCCGCTTCCGCGGGAATGACGAGTGAGTGTAAGTTTCTGTCATTCCTGCGAAAACAGGAATCCAGTGATTAGTAACAAAAACCAATCTACCCGGACTTATTGAGAAGTTACACTTATTGCGTATTTGCAAATAAGATTGTGGTTTGTGAAAAGGAAACAACTCCATCTTGTAAGTATTACCTGCAGCATACTCACCATCATGACGCTAATGCTTGGCGCCAATCTGGTGTTGGTCAGTGGTTCGCATGCCATCGCAGCAGAGCAAATTAAATTTTAAAGCGGCAAAATTAATTAATTGATTAGGGCCACATTTCCCCTTGCCAAAGACACCCCCGAATTTTCTTTTAGCTGGACATCTGGAGGCGAAATGGGCGCCGTAGGTCTTTAGTAGTGAGCAAATTGCAGGATAGGAACCAATGGGTTCTCATAAGAACAAAGACCCAGAAAATGGCCAAAAATAGGGTTTTAGGTTGGAAATAAGGTTGGAAATATAAAATCATTCATTTGTAAGGGATTGGTTAGAGGATCTAAGCCTTTGATGTTTAAGCACAAAAAGAAATAGAGGGAAAAAACAGTTATCAGGTTTCTTCCCTTATCGAAAGGAGAAGGTCTCAAAGGATCAGATTGTTGGGTGAATGTTGGGAATGCTGTTGGGAGTTATTACAGCCAAATAAAAAAGGACCTAACCAAAATGGTTAAGTCCTTGATTTTACTGGCGGGGACGACGGGACTCGAACCCGCGACCTCCGGCGTGACAGGCCGGCGTTCTAACCAAAACTGAACTACGTCCCCATAGTAGAGTGGGCGGAGCAGGGATTGAACCTGCGACATTCGGCTTGTAAGGCCGACGCTCTCCCACTGAGCTACCCGCCCGTTATCAGTGCGCGGTTATCTCAGATTGGGTCTCTCCTTTGGGTAAAGTAAAAGGCTGGAACCCATCCTCCGGGAGAAAAAGCTCTTCCCCTTCTACCATTATGAGGGCCTCCTTAAGGACCGCATCCATGTGCTCAACCGGGATTAACTCAACCTTCTTGAGAACCATTGCAGGTATCTCCTCAATATCCTTTTTATTTTCTTGAGGGATTAGAACCTTTTCTATTCCACCTCTATGGGCAGCTATTATCTTCTCTTTAAGACCTCCTATGGGAAGAATTCTGCCCCTTAGGGTTATCTCACCGGTCATGGCTAAGTTTCTTCTAATCGATTTTCTTAATAAGGCAGAGGCAATCGATGTAGCTACAGTGATACCTGCCGATGGCCCATCTTTAGGTGTGGCACCCTCAGGCACATGGACATGTATGTCCACATTTTCATAAAAATCGTCCGAGAGACCAAGCCTTCTTCCCCTCGTGCGAACATAACTCAGGGCAGCTTTAGCTGACTCCTTCATCACATCGCCAAGGGTACCTGTTAAAACCAGGTTCCCCTTTCCTGGCATAACAGTAGCTTCTATATGAAGCAGCTCGCCACCCGCACTTGTCCAGGATAAACCGGTAGCCAGACCTATCTCATCCTTTTCCTCGGTCTTCCCATAGTCAAATTTGGGGATACCTAAGTAACTATGAAGGGAGTTAGCACTAATCCCTATCTTTGTAGATAGGCCTTTCTCGGCCACCTCCTTGGCCACCTTCCTGCAAACAGCGGCTATCTCCCTTTCAAGATTTCGAACCCCTGCCTCTCTGGTATAATACCTGATTATGTTTAAAATAGCCTGATCGGAAAAAGAGATATTATCCTTTGAGAGGCCATTTTGTTGGGTTTGCTTTTTTATCAGAAACCTTTTAGCAATATTCAACTTTTCAATTTCCGTATAGCCAGGGAGCCTTATAACCTCCATTCTATCCTGCAAGGGCGGTGGAATCCCAATAAGGTCATTGCCTGTAGTTATGAAAAGAACCTGTGAAAGATCGTAGTCAAGATCAAGATAGTGGTCATTAAAGGCATTGTTTTGTTCCGGGTCAAGTACTTCTAAAAGGGCAGCCGAGGGATCTCCCCTGAAATCGGTACTCATCTTGTCTACCTCATCCAGACAAAATACAGGGTTGTTTGATTTTGCCCTTTTAATATATTGGATGATCTTTCCTGGCATAGCCCCAATATATGTTCTTCTGTGGCCCCTTATCTCAGCCTCATCCCTGACACCACCGAGAGAGAGCCTGACGAAGTTCCTTCCCATGGACCTTGCCACTGATTTGGCCAAGGAGGTCTTGCCAACACCTGGTGGACCAATAAAACAAAGAATTGGGCCCTTGATCTTTTTTGTTAAGCTCTGGACAGCTAAATATTCAACTATCCTTTCTTTAGGCTTAGATAGACCATAATGGTCTTCTTCAAGTATGGCCTCAGCCTCCTTGAGGTTTAGCTTGTCTTTTGTGCGTATGAGCCAGGGCAAGGATAAAATCCAATCAATATAGTTCCGCACAACGGTGCCCTCTGCAGACATGGGGGTCATCATCTTCAATTTTTTGAATTCCTGTCTGACCTTTGCTGCAGCCTCCTTGGGTAGATTTTTATTCTTAATTCTTTTTTCGAGATCCTTGAGCTCGTTGGCAAAATCATCCTGGGTACCCATTTCTTTCTGTATTGCCCGCATCTGCTCGTTAAGATAATAGTTTTTTTGCGTCTTCTCCATCTGTTTTTTAACCCTCTGCCTCAGACTTTCCTCGAGCTCAAAAATATCAATCTCGGCATTCAATGTCTTGTATAAGCCTTCGAGCCTACTAATTACATCCTCTATCTCCATCAAGGATTGCTTTTCTTTTATCTTTGCTGTTAGATAAGCGGCCACGGTATTAACTAATTGAGATGGATCGGTGATGGAATTAACTGTCTCAACTACATCGTCACCAATCTTTTGGTTAAGCTTTGCGTAAGACTCAAATGAGGAATGGATGCTTCTCATAATGGCCTCGGTCTTGGCGTCTGGTTCATAATGTTCCACAATTTTCTCTACCTCTACCATAAAAAAACCCTGGTCAGGCAGATAATTCTTGATCTTGGCCCTTCTCTTTCCTTCCACCAGGGCCTTAACTGTTCCATCGGGCATCTTAAGAAGCTGAAGTACTGTGGCCAGGGTGCCAAAAGAGTATATATCTCCTATACTCGGGTCATCCAACCTAGCATTTTTCTGTGTGACCAGAAAAATCTCCTTCTCCTGAGACAATGCATACTTCAATGCATTAATAGATTTTTCCCTCCCAACAAATAAGGGAACAACCATACCGGGAAATACAACTACATCCCTAAGGGGAAGTAATGGAACATGTTTTTTCTCTCGATTTAAGAAATCTTCTAACGGGTTCTTTTTAAACATAGCTAATTCCTAAGCATATTTAATCTGGTTTTCGTACAATAATAGGGGAGGTTCATTATTAAGAATAACTTCCTCTCCTATAATACATTCGCCTACACCTGACCTTGAAGGAAGATCATACATAATATCCAGCATAACCATTTCAAGAATGGCCCTCAATCCCCTGGCCCCAGATTTGCGATCAAGTGATTCCCTGGCCACAGCCTTTAATGAACCCTTGGTGAACTTTAACTTTACACCTTCAAGCTCAAAGAGTTTTTGATACTGTTTAACAAGGGCATTCCTGGGCTCTGTCAGGATCCTGACTAAGGCGTCAAGGCTCAATTCCCCGAGAGAGGCGATTACTGGGAGTCGTCCGATAAACTCTGGTATTAAACCAAACTTAAGGAGATCATCAGGTTGAACTAAGGACAAGGTTCCCTCGAGGTTTAAGTCCCCTTGGCCTCTGATATCGGCCTCAAAACCCAATGTTTTGCTCCCAATCCTTGACAGTGTTATCTTATCTAAGCCATTAAAGGTTCCTCCGCAGATAAAGAGGATGTTCCTGGTGTCCACCCTTAAGAAGTCTTGTTGTGGGTGTTTTCTGCCTCCTTTGGGAGGTATATTGGCAACCGTACCTTCTAATATCTTTAAGAGGGCCTGCTGAACCCCCTCTCCAGAAACATCCCTGGTTATTGAAGGACTATCGGATTTTCTGGCGATTTTGTCTATCTCATCAATATAGACGATGCCTATCTTTGCCTTATCGATATCATAGTCTGCCATTTGAACAAGACTGAGAATTATACTTTCAACATCCTCACCTACATAGCCGGCTTCAGTCAAGGTGGTAGCATCTGCTATTGTAAAGGGTACATTCAATATCCTTGCCAGGGTTTGGGCTAAAAGTGTTTTGCCTGACCCGGTAGGACCTATCAAAAGTATATTGCTTTTGTCAATCTCTATATCCTCGTTCCCAAAGTTTGCACCGATTCTTTGGTAGTGGTTGTGTACCGCTACGGAAAGAACCTTCTTAGCCCTCTCTTGCTCGATTACATACTGATCCAAACTTTCCTTTATCTCTTGTGGTTTGAGGAGAAGATCTTTCTGTTTATCTTTCTCTTCCTGTTCATATTCTTCCTGGATAATTTCGCTGCAAAGAGAAACACATTCATCACAGATATAGACTGAGGGTCCAGCAATCAGCTTTCTGACCTCATCCTGACTTTTTCCGCAGAATGAACAAACAAGCTCGCTTGATAGATGATCTTTCCTGGTCATTTAATACCACTCCTTTTATTTTTCCTTTATGATTATCATTTCCCTTTTTGTAATCACCTTATCTACAATACCATACTCCAGTGCCTCCTGGCCACTCATGAAATAATCCCTTTCCGTATCATTCGCAATCTTTTTTTTATCCCGGCCTGTGTGCAGGGCAAAGAGCTCATTGATGGCCTT
>CAZMUW010000136.1:0-4967 GCA_964569645.1 uncultured Desulfobacteraceae bacterium
ATTGATAAGTCATAAAAAAATATCCTATGTACACACTTTTGAACGTTACTAACTGTTTAATGTTCAGGGCAGTTATGTAGCACTATATTTTGATTTCTTTATGCCTTGCTTGAGTAATGGAGAGTACCTTGCCGCGGATAAAATCATTGATTATGCATGATGTGTTCACAGAGCTTCAAAAGTGTTTTTCCGATGTGTGTAAAAGCCACAATCTCCTGGGTGAATCAGTGCGGGTGAACGCAAGGGTACTTAGCTCAGAAGAGGCCATCGGAAACCCCGAAGCAGATGACTTTCCGCTTCAAAAGGGGAAGGAACGCCTGATGCAGGCGGAATTCGGTACTGGGACAGGACAAGCCTTCACCGATCGGTATGGTGATTTTTCGGGAAAGTTGTACGATATCATAGAAATGCCCCTGAAAAACAATTTCAGGCGGGCCGTATTTGTTGCTGCCCTGAATGCGGTGCTGCGGCATCTCAACGAGGTCCAAGGCACAATTCACTGCCGGGATAAAGAACCAGCCCTCTGTGCAGCAGAATTGGTCCATTTTATCAAGGATCGCTATGGACAACTCAAAATCACACAGGTGGGTTTCCAGCCCAGAATGGTGGAACACTTGGCAGCGGCATTCGAGTACCGTATTTTGGATATGGATCCGGATAATATCGGAGCCAGGAAGTTCCATGCCGTAGTGGAGGGGCCAGAAGCCGCAGGTGAGGCAGTGTCCTGGGCAGATCTTTTGTTAGTAACCGGCACAACGCTAGTGAACGGAACCATTAATGATTTCTTGAGTCACAAGCAGGTTCTTTTCTATGGCACCACCATCGCCGGGGCAGCCCATCTGATGAATTGGGACCGGTTTTGTGCCAAAAGCACATAGGGAGGCGACAATGTTCTCGCTCCTCATTTTTGAAGGTCTTGTTCGGTATGGTCTTTGTGTATATTGCCTGCAAATACCTTATAGTGTCTGGAAGGATGTGATACTTCAAATGGGGGATGTAGTATGAGGATCCTTGATGACTTGATGTCGATATTGAACTTTGATGCTCTTGTGAAAGACATCCGCCAGGGGGTTTTTCATACCGGTGTGCTGACTCGAAACTGTGGGCTGGCATCGACACTTCCTCGAGATGCCCTGCGACAGGAAGCGCCATTAGTAAAGAACCCGGGTTTTCTTCTGGAAAAAAGCACGAGCGAATTGGTTCAAATGGCTTACTCCGAAAGCATACTTGAGGCGGCTATCGGTATGGCAACTATCAATTCGCTTCTTAATGTTGAAGAGGAAATGTGTCTTGATCTTAATGCGCGTGATCTTATTGTAGAAAAAGGAAAGGGTAAGCGGATAGCGATTGTGGGGCACTTTCCTTTCATCCCCATGCTTCGTGAAATTGTCAAAGCACTTTGGGTTATTGAGAAAAACCCCCGGGAAGGTGATTTTGGGGAGGCTGATGCGCAAAACCTCATTCCGCAGGCCGATATCGTGGCAATCACGGGCACTGCCTTTACCAATCATACTATAGACCAGCTGCTGGAACTTTGTGACCCTAAAGCCTATGTGATAATATTGGGAGATACAACCCCCTTATCACCGATTCTGTTTGACTATGCAGTGGATGCTATATCAGGCACAAAAGTAATAAACACTGGGCTGGCATTGCGCTGTGTGAGCGAAGGGGCAAACTTTAGGCAAATCAAAGGCACAAGAAGACTGACGATGATTAGATAACTGAAGGCGGAAACAATAAAAGGGGTCTAACAGATTCAAAACAAATTGGAAAGAGAAAAAAGTTAAGTGCCGCCCCGACCTATAAATGACCCCTCGTATCCGACAGGCATAATACTTGCCGGTGAAGGAAAAACTCCCCGAGTAAAATATTGGATTTTAGAAATGTCAGATGTCTATTTGAAAAACCAGACCCATAGATAGGAGGAACGATGAATAAAAATGCAACAAAGATACCGCGATGCGCTGAATGTGAACTTGAAAAAAGGATATGCAACCAGGAAGATGGGACCGCCCCGGCCTATTGCCCGACCATAAATTTAAGCGATGTCATCAGAGCGTCACTTACAGAATATGAGGGGTCCACGATAAAGAAATTTGCGTTGAATGCTACCATCCAGGAAGGCGAATGCTATGTGAACAAGGGCAAAGATAGTCCCCATGTTCGGTATGCAATAAAGCCGAGGGTTCAGGAAACAATCGAATTTGCGAATAAAATGGGCTATAAAAGGTTGGGTGTTGCGTTTTGCGGGGGCTTAAGAGGTGAAGCAAAAATTTTATCGGAGATTCTAAAAGCTCAGGGATTTGAAGTGGCTTCAGTTGTCTGTAAGACTGGTAGAACCCCGAAAGAGTTCCTTGGAATAAAGGAAGAAGAGAAAGTTAACCCGGGAAGCTTTGAACCGATGTGTAGCCCGATAGCCCAGGCAAAGGTTTTAAATGCGATGAATACGGAGTTTAATATTCTTTTTGGATTATGCGTCGGTCACGATTCTTTGGTCATGCGTTATTCTGATGCGTTGTGTACCGTATTGGTAGCAAAGGATAGAGTCACCGGCCATAACCCGCTGGCAGCCATTAATTTGTATAAAGCTTATTATAAGAAGTTAAGCGAGGAAAAATTCAATAAGGGGGGAAGCGTAACAGTTACAGTTAAAGAAAATGTATGACGTCTTTGTTCGGCCCTGTTTCTTGGCTGTAAACAACTCCAGGTGCCTTTGTACGATGCGATATCGATCGGCGCTGCCATGAGGAAGTTAAAAATCATCGTACCGGTAGATGGCATGTCAGCAACGGACCCCTATGCAGAACAGTACGCTGCCTGGCACCTTGTAAACGGTCCCGGTCCAGGAAAGCAGACAACATTAACCCGCATCAGTATGATCCAGTTTTAGAAAATAGTGATAAAGACAGGATTAAGGGATTTAAAAACTCTCTATTATCCTTTCGTTTCTCAGCAAGTAGAGTAATGACCTAAATTCAGTGAGATAGAGGGATTGGCTCTTGATTGCAACGTACGGACTTACGCACGAATCTGATCAAGCATAGTTGGGTAGTCTGGTTTTGTAGAATTGCTCGAGAACACAGTATTCCATTTCACTGCGATGCTATTCAGGCGATTGGAAAGATTGCTGTGGATTTGAGAGAACTATGTGCAGACCTACTTTCTCTGTCTTCACATAAGATATACGGTCCTAAAGGAATTGGTGCCCTTGTGATAAGAGATGGCATTGAGCTATCTCCCATCCTCACAGGCGGACATCATGAGAGGGGACTGAGGGCAGGTACAGAGAATATTTCAGGAATTGTGGGTTTTGCCCACGCATTAAGGATTGCATTTGAAGAAATAGATGCCTATCAGACAAGGGTCTCAGCCTTGAGAGATAAACTGGAGTCAGAGCTATTAGATGGAATTGGCCAAGTTCAAATACATGGCATAAACGCTAAGAGGCTTCCTCATACCACTTCTATTTTTTTTGCCTCGGTCGAGGCTGAATCTATTCTGCTCCATACTCATAGATTGGTCATGCGAGTCCTAGACTTTCAGTTCGTCGGCTTATAGACTTGCGCGGAGGTTTATCCCGATTAATCGGGGCTTCTTTCAGATATAGCATAGTTAACAATCTGTCTTGATTTTCTTAGGAGGAGATGACATGGAAGAAAAAACAAAGATTGGTATAATCATCTGTGACCGCTACCATAGGTGTGCAGGCGGAAAATGCTTCAGGTCATTACGGAACAGAGAAGGTGCGTTTAGCAGGTACAAGAATATGGAAGTTGAAGTTGTCGGGTATACCACTTGCGATGGGTGTCCTGGTGGAAATGTTGAATATGCTGTGGAGGAAATGAAGGGAAACGGAGCAGAGGCGATACATCTTGCCACTGGACTAGTTGTGGGCTACCCTCCATGTCCTCATATCACCTATTTTCGTGACTTTATCAAAACAAAATATGGCCTCGAAGTCGTTTACGGCACTCATCCTATACCTCAAAAATACTTCAATATGCATGATCAGTTGGGAACATGGGATGATCCCCAGTGGCAAAAAATTATTCAACCAACATTAGGGGATAAGCAAACTCGTTTATCCTATGACTAACAAACAAGTGCATAACTTGAGCGGTCAGAATCATGACAGAGTGCGGTCTAACACACAACATCCCGCGAAAATGAGCCAAGGAGGATATGTTTTGCCAAATTGGACTATGGTAGATTCAAGGAAAAGGGTAGAAGATATTACTGTCAATTTGTCCTGATTCAAGGGCTGACCCCGTTTTTTTGTGAAGCCCGAAGCCGCTAACAGGCAGTTAGATGCAGAAAGGGAAGAACCCATAATAGACATAAAAAGAAAGCCAGAGGAAAAAGAGCCAGGAGAAAAGGAGCATGAAAAGGAGGAGGAAAAACCAGCCCAGGCGCTTTCATGGCTCTGTTAAACTGGATGCAACGAGACTTGGGAGAGATGCGGGGAAAATCGCCGAAGAGATCGTTCAGCACCTATCAGCCATGGTAGGGGCAAACGTTGAAGTCACCCTTGAAATCAGCGCGAATATACCCGATGGCGCTCCGGATCATTTGGTCCGCACAGTGACAGAAAACTGTAATACATTGCATTTTGCAATCTATGGATTTGAAGAAGAATAAATTGGCCAGTCAGGAAAAGACTTGGAGCCCTTGACATGTTACACTTGTTGCACGTATTGGACGGGTTAGAGTCAGAGCACCGAGGATACAATATGAAGAACGCTGAGCTTTTCCGAAGGGGTGAAGGGCCCGAAATCTCGACTCTTGACAGATTTGATCAGACTCTTTGGAACAAATCCATCTGGGATAAGCTATAGTCTTGAGAGAGCGGAAGTCATAGCCAAACACAATAAATATCAATTGATAGATTCATTTACTTTGTGTTGGTTTTATTTTATTTATTTGTATACCTTAGACAGAATTTCTATCATAGAAATCAAGATTTT
>CAZMUW010000137.1:0-4956 GCA_964569645.1 uncultured Desulfobacteraceae bacterium
GAATCGACATCCCACACTTTTGTAGGTATGACAGACTTATGGGTAAGGATTAGGTCAAGGGGGAGGGAATATGTTAATGTAATCAATAAATACCCCCCTCCCCTGGTGTTGGAGGGGGTGCTGAACTATTACCTTTTATGTAACTTCTCAATAAGTCCGGGTAATAGCTATGGATTCCTGCCTCCGCGGGAATGACGATTGAGTGTAAGTTTCTGTCATTCCTGCGAAAGCAGGAATCCAGTGATTAGTCACAAAATATAATCTACCCCAACTTATTGAGAACTTATCTTTTATTTTTAGTAAAATAAATATTATCTAATCCTTCCAAAGTCAATAAAAAGATATCTAAATAGAAGAGTAAGGGACCCGATGTTCATATTTTTCTTGATTTTTTAAG
Source organism: uncultured Desulfobacteraceae bacterium (assembly GCA_964569645.1). Taxonomy (GTDB): domain Bacteria; phylum Desulfobacterota; class DSM-4660; order Desulfatiglandales; family B25-G16; genus JABXJZ01. The sequence goes on from CAZMUW010000137.1 coordinate 398, forward strand.
GGAAAACAAGGTATTAGAATTATATTATCCGGGGCGTGGCGCAGTCTGGTAGCGCACCTGCTTTGGGAGCAGGGAGTCGGAGGTTCAAATCCTCTCGCCCCGACCAGGCTTATGGATTTTTTGAGTTTGTTGGGTGATCACTTAAAACTGAGGCATCGACAAATTTAGGATTTGTTGGAACTTTAGCTCATTTTAGTCACTTTAATTCACTTTGGTTTTTTGATGGAACAGGTACTCCTTTTAAATATTACTTACGAGCCTCTTAAGGTCATCAACTGGAAGAGGGCAATTATTATGCTCACCATGGGTAAAGTGGAGGTGATTGAAGAGTATACCAGGGAGATTCATTCAGTCAGTTTTTCCATTAAGTTACCTGCAGTCATCAGGCTTTTAAGATTTGTAAAAAGACCAAAGACACCAGTTAGATTTAGCAGACAGAATATCTATATTAGAGATAATTGCATGTGTCAGTACTGTGGCAGGGTATTGCCTACGACTGAGCTTACCTGGGATCACATTTTACCTAAGGGAAGGGAGGGTAAGACAGAGTGGAGAAATGTCGTTACCTGTTGTGTTGAGTGCAATAGAAAGAAGGGGGGGAGGATCCCCTCAGAGGCCTCACTGACCTTGATCAGGAAACCGAAAAGACCAGAATGGTTACCTATTCTAAAGATCACATTAAGTTTTAAGCAAATGCCCCAGTCGTGGAGGGATTATGTTTACTGGAATGTGGAGTTGGAAGAGTAGGCAGTAAGGAGTAAGCAGGAAGCAGTTTTCTTGAAAGTAAGGAGCATTTACTATCTACAGGATTTATCTGGTTTATTGATCATACTCACAAACGAACGTTCAATCTGATCTGTCAAGGAAGACTTCTGCTTACTGCTTACTGCCTACTGCTTGCTTTCTATGAGTTGTGGCCAATCAACTGAAGTAAATGTCCCGGAGAGTCGGTGGTCATCGTCTACCATAGTAAAGGTTAGATTGGTAAAAACCTTTTTGGCAATAGTCTGAATAGGCTTTGGGGGAATAAGTTCGTCCTCTTTTCCATGAAAGATAAAAGCAGGAGGTGTGAATTTTTCCGATAGATATGGGGTGAATTCTGGGAGGTTAAGGGCTGGGGCAAGGAGGATGAGTTTTTTTATCCTATCCTGATTTTGAAATGCATATAAGGCTGCCATCAGCCCACCTAAAGAGGATCCTATCATAATTATCCTTCTTTTATCCAGCAGGAGCTTGTTCAATTTGGACATCCTGGTTGATACATCACCCACAAAGTCCGGGATAATCATCTCAGGAAAAAGGTCTCTAAAAAAGAGGCCTTTTGTTCCCTGGCTGCTACTTTCTTGCCCGTGAATAAAGATGGTTGGGTTTTTTATTATTTTCTCCATGACCCTTTCCTGGCATCTAGTCTATGTCAAGGATCTTCTTTTCCAGTTCAGCTATTCTTTTTTCAAGTTTCTCTATCCTCTTTAGCTTTTCTGTTTTGCTCATCTTTTTAGTGATCTTTTTTTGGACTTTTTGCGTACCATTCTCTATGACTATCCTATGAACGCTTGAGACACTTACCCCACATTCTCTGGCTATCTTTCTCATAGGGAGTCCACTTGTATGGGCTTCTAAAACCTTTTGCCTTATTGTTTCATTAATCTTTTTTATGGCCATTTTTATCTCCTTTTAAGATTTAGGTTTTTTGATTCTTTAGCCAATTTAATTAGTGGTTTTTCTCTGAGTCTTGTTACCTTGCTAATATCCAGGGACTCAAAAACAGGGTATATGCTGATCCTATCTCCCTCGCCTATAATGTGGTCGAAAGGAACTGATTCACCGTTGACAAGAACAAGATCAACCTCCTCAGGTGGCACTCCCAGGGAGCAAATTGCCTCTTTGATGCTGGTTGGATCTTTTAGGGATAGGCCGAAGGCTATTTTTCTTTTTTTAGCAGGTAAATAATCATTCAGCTCTTCATAAAGGCGAAAGCAGGCATTATAGATCATAGAAGAAAACGTTCTCTTTAAGTAATAGTTAATAATTTAATAAAATAATAGAAAATAATCCTATCGGGATATTGCTATGCCTAAGCTAACATATTTTTGTTATATCTTGCTACTCATTTTTTACACAATATCCATTAGATCGCCTCGAAAGGAGAGAAGGTACCGGAGATAGGAACAGGCTCGGGTTACCAGGCCGCTATGCTGGCAGAGATTGTAAGAGAGGGAGCTCAAGAGATATTGAAGGAGATGATCAGCTTGAGGATGGAAGAATAGATCATGGCTCAATAATTACCTTGATTGAATCCTGAGCCTTTTCAACAAGGGAGAATCCTTCGCCTGCCCTGGCGAGTGGAAAACGATGGGTTATCATATCCTTTACGATGATATTTTTTGACCTGATCAACTCTACTGCCTCATTTATATCTAAGGGAGAGCCGGCATAAGATGTGGTAATTGTAATGCCGTCATGCCAGATATCATATAAGGGCAGAGCAATATCGATACCGGCCTCTGTAGGGGCAAAAATAAGCACAGTCCCTCCTCTATCAACGGTTTTCCAGGCCATATGAATTGCCTCTATGACCCCGGTAGCAACTATTACCATGTCAGCCAGACGCCCATTATTGCCCTCTTTAAGATGCACGGGAATAGTATCATCAGCCAGAATAGCTGCTGTTGCCCCAAATCGTTCAGCGAATACCAGCCGATTTTTATCTATGTCAGTTACCACCACAGAGCTTGCTCCCAAGGCCTTTGCCAGCTTGAGATGGAGCAATCCTGCAATCCCTCCCCCTATTATAAAAACTGTTTGGCCCGGCTGTATGTGAGCAGTTTTTTGACCCCTCAAAACACAGGCCAATGGCTCAATAAACGTTCCCTCTTCATAGGAGATTTCATCAGGTAAAAGGAATACCCCCCAGTCCACATTGATTCTTGGCACCCTGATGAATTCAGCAAATCCTCCAGGATCAAAGCTTGTTTTTCTTAAGGTGTCGCATACTGAATGGTGGCCATTTAGGCAATAATGACAAGTGTTACAGGGGACATGGTGGGATACAAAGACCCGATCACCCATTTTATATCTTTTAATATTTTCCCCCACTTTAACTATCTCCCCTGTCATCTCATGACCGAGGACAATAGGGGCCTTTTTTAGTCTATACCATTCGAGGACATCACTACCACATATCCCGCATGCATGCATTTTGACCAATAGCTCATCAACTCCTGTTTTGGGTACAGGGATTTCTTCCCATCTTACATCCTTGTTATTGTAATACATTGCGCATTTCATAGTGTCTGTCATTTTTCACTTGTCACTTGTCACTTGTCACTCCCTACTCCTTCCTGCTTACTGCTCAGTTCCTCGAAAAGTCCCTGGGCCTCTTTTGGTGTTGAATTCTTATGAATAATGGCGTTTAATGCCCTCATCATAGGGACTGGATGTGGGTTTTGCCAGACATTTCTCCCCAGATTGACTCCTATTGCTCCCTTTTGAATGCCATCATAAACAAATTCAAATACCTCAAGCTCTGTCTCACATTTTGGGCCGCCTGCAATCACAACAGGAACAGGACAACCTTCTGTTACCATTTCAAAATCCTCGGGGCAGTAATAGGTCTTTACAATCCGTGCTCCCAATTCAGCGGCAATTCGACAGCTCAAGCTAAGATACCTGGCTGTTCTTTTTTCCAGGTCCTTACCTACTGCGGTTACGGCCATAACAGGAATACCATATAGCTCACACTGATCAACAAGCCGGGCAAGGTTGGTCAATGTCTGCTTCTCGTACCCAGAACCCACAAAGATAGAGATACCAACGGCAGCGGCATTGAGCCTGATGATCTCATCTATAGATGTAGTGAGGGTCTCATTGGCAAGATCAGACCCGACTATACTGGTACCGCCAGAAACCCTCAGGATAATTGGGGTTTGGCAGTTGGGAGGAACAGATGCTCGTAATATACCCCTGGTAACAAAGAGGCCATCGGCATAGGGGAGGAGCCCTTTTATTGTCTCAGATGGTTTCTCCAGACAACTGGTAGGGCCCTGGAAATAGCCATGATCTATAGGCAAAAACTGGCAGCGGCCATCTTCCTCGATTAATCTGGAAAGCCTGTTTTCAATACCCCAGTCCATGTAATCCTCCTTCCTTCAACGGCTTCCAATCTCCCGATTCTCCGGAATTCTGGTTTCCGAATTCCGGAGAATCGGAAAAAACTGACAACTATCAATGGACATCTTAAAAAATTAAGGGCCTTTATATAGCCCTTATCCTGCTTAAATCCCTTTTTAAAGGAAATGTTTCCATTCAAGTTTAATCATCTCTTTTTCCTTGAATAAAATCTTCTGTGAGTTTGAATGCCTCATCATCTGTATACTGTTTTGGGGGATGCTTCATAAAATATGCGGATGGAGAGTATAAGATGCCTCCTTTGCCTCTCTCGAGTGCAAGCTTACAACATCTTATTGCATCAATCACCACCCCACCGGAATTCGGAGAGTCTTCCACTGAAAGCCGCAGCTCTAAGTTCATAGGGATATCGCCGAAGAGTTTGCCTTCCA
>CAZMUW010000138.1:0-4943 GCA_964569645.1 uncultured Desulfobacteraceae bacterium
TTCCTTTAACTTTAGGCACTTTAGGCACTTTAAACTTTAGGCACTTAACTTGATAATGTAACAACGTCCCCTATTACTCATCTTGTATGTCTTTTGATCCCTCATTTCTGCGTAATCTGCGTAATCTGTGGAACAATAACTAATAACCTCTTTTTCCCCTTATTACTGTCGCTCCTTACTGTTTACTACGCATGCCCTGTAGCTCAGAGTGATGGTACCGGGGTGAAATGATTTACCTATTTCACTGTGGCCTAATTCCTACTGCTCCCTGCCTACTTTTAGGTTCTTGAGGCGGTTAGGCTTTTTTACCGCAAAGACGCAGAGTACGCAGAGGTTACTTCTTTTTTTGTTTTCCGCTGACCCCAGAGGAATAGGCTTCGCCCCAGTTGAATAGCTTACAGATTCAACGGGGTAAACATTCCACTGCCGTCCTTCCTGCCCTGTTAAATCTGAAAGCTATTTAACCGGGGTCAACGGCAAAGGAAAAATTATTCATCTCTGCGCCCTCTGTTTACCCCGCTTGCCCCGTAGCTCCGGCAGATGGTACTGGGGCAGCTCTGCGCGGTGAGAAAAAAAACGAGGCCATGGGGAGTAATAGCCGCTCCCCCGAGATGATGGATAGAGATTGAAGGCTTGGCGACAAATCCTTCATATTGAATGGCTTATGAACCTATAGGAGACGCATCTGGTAAGTAGATTACCCAATATGAAAAGGGATATTGAGAAGGGCAATTTATTTAACGTGGTAAAAGTAGTGGGGTAGTAAAAGCGGTCCGCCGAAGGCAGATTTATCCCCATACACCTATTACTCCAGTATTCCATTAGCCCAATGTCTCTTATCTGATCTTTGTTCCGGCCGGAACATCTTCATCAAAGAAAGGAATAATGGGTTTGCCTTCTAAATCGGCTGCCAAAAGCATCCCTTGAGATTCCACTCCCCTGATTGTGGCAGGCATGAGATTGGCAACAACAATGATCCTTTTGCCAACCAAAGTTTCAGGGGGGTACGCCTCAGCTACTCCGGCAACCATCTGTCTTTTTTCCGTTCCAATGTCCACCTCAAGTTTTACAAGTTTCTGTGTTCCTTCCACTCTCTCCGCTTTAAGGATTTGTCCAACCCTTAAATCCATTCTCTTAAATTCATCAAAGGTTATCTGTTCCATTCTTTCCTCCTTCTTTTCTGACTCCCCATTATTCAAATCCTTCATCAAGTATCTGGTTTAGTTCATCTCGACCAAGTCCGGCTATTCCCAACTCTTCAAGTGAGATACCCTCTTCCATGTAATCGGTCTGGTTTATCACCGAGGCAAACTCAATTACGGCATCGATAAGAGGGGTAGACACGTTGAACTGGTGTGCCAGTTTCCTAATAGGTACCAGCCCATAGGGGAGATCCTCAGTGATGTATCTGCTCTTGACTGATTCCGGGCCTGATATCTTTGCCACGGCACCTTCCTTATCAAAGGAGGCCCTTACATGGCTTGACATGATTGCACTCTTTTTCCAGAAATCCTCTTCCGGGTATTCGATCATCCTTACACCTATAGCACCGGCTACTTTGGATACCTCTTCAAAAACCGCCTTAATTCCCCTTGATATCGATAAGGTATTCCCATCCCTGTAGAAGTAAAAATCTTTACCTATCGCATCAATCCAGCCTGCGTTCATAACAGTACCGACGGGGTGGACAATCGGATTGAGATTGTTCAAGGAGGTAGCCAGAACATTCTCCCCGGCAACCACCGGATACATTTTCTTTACATCCTCTATGATTCTATCTATGTTCTTCGCGGGCAAAGTGGCCAGCAGGAGCCTGATGACCCAAACCATTATCTGTGCTGTACCTGGCCCTGCCAACCTGCAACCCCAGGGAAGTGTGTGTGCCTCGGCAAGGGTAATGTCTTTCTTTATCCCCCTTTCTTTTAGCATACTGGCGAATAGCAATGCAGAGAAGTTTCCCGACCATTTAATTATCGTTTGACCGTCTTTTAGGTAAGGCATTATCGAGTTAAAAAAGTCTTTAGCCCCAAGGGCAGGGACATTCATCATAATGTAGCTAACACCCTTTAGGGCCTCTTCAAAATCCGTTGTTACCAAATTGAGCTTGACCGTGTGCCTCTCCACCCAGGCATCAATCAGATCTATTGCTTGCCTCTCAAGTGTTGTTTTGATGCCTTCCTTAAATTCAGGGGCTTCGCACATATTTACCTCATACCCCTTTAGGGTCAAGTCAGCCGCCATGGTATGAGCACCATTACCTCCACCCAAGACTGCTACTTTTTTTAGATCTCCCATCTATTTTTCCTCCTCTATTCTACTATATGGTTGCTATCGTGTGCTTGTTAATATACCAGTCTATCTCCATCTCAAGCCCCGGACCTTTCCAGCCGGGCTAGAAAATCCTCTGCCCTGGAGGGGGTATTAACTCTGACATAGTTCTTGCCCAGATTTTCCCAGTCAGTTCCAGGTGTAGTCAGTATTCCTTTACTTAGGAGTCCCTTCTTTAAGTCAACACTCTTGTCTTTATGCCCGAGGATAAATAGGGGGCACGATTCATGGGTCTCACCGATAAGATAGCCTCTTTGGCTTAGTTCTCTGGTCAGCTTCCCTTTCTCGGCCTTAACCTGCGGCCTCAGGTTAAGAATAAAATCTTGGTCAAGAAGAGCCTCTCTGGCTAAGGACCCACCCATCGTAGAGACAGACAAGGGGAGGTCAATCCTGTCATAGTAGTTGCCTAATCCAGTTGATAAGATTGCATAGCCTACTCTGAATCGACCGATGCCATAACCCTTGGTGAAGGTACGCGTTACAGCTAAATTTTTGTACCTATCAATTAGGTTGACCGCCGAATGCCTCTCCTCCACATAGTCACCGTAAGCCTCGTCCAGCCGCTCCACTTGGCTCAGTCAAGAGCTTAGAGTGTTCCAGGATTAACCAAAGGGCCTCCACAAGTTCGTCATCAGAGACCAGAACAACCTCATCAACATACCTTTGGACCAATGCCAGATTAAGTTCGCCAATGAACGGAGGGCACAGACCTGCGGCAATGGTCTCTATTTTGTCGAAATCTTTTTCTGACCAAATTGTCTTTTCAAGCAGGAACTTTTGACCTGGTTTTAGAGTCATTTTTTATATACCGAACGCCCCGGATCAGCCGCCGCCCTTGGCGGCCGGTTGCATCTGGTTGTTAGATTGCTTGCGGCTAAGACCATAATCACGTTTCTTAATTTTTGCCATGCGTCCATCGGGATGATGAAAAACAATGCCTTCGATGGGTTTGTCAGAAAACCATTGTTTTAATCCTTCATAGGTGCGTGGGACATTCTCATATTGCTCGGCTTTGCTATGCTGAATCAGTACATGGATTCCATGCTCTTCTGGGTTCCCCTGTATTTTAGGTCCACACAGCTCATATGTCCCATCGTCCAAGTCTTCCTTAAAGGCTTCTATATGCCACCTGTCGGCTTTATCATCAGGTTTAACCGGTACCCACCCTACCCGTTTACCAGTATTCTGGTCATGCTCTATTTCTATGAAGTCGGGCGGTGGGATTTTCTCTTTTCGTATTTCACGGCGTTTGTAATAATTGCCGTCGTCTATCAATACGCATGTCCCATTATATTTACGAGTCGCAACGCCTTCGTTACGAAATACCCAATCGCAATCAGGATGTGGTTTGGGCAAAATCTCTTTCATATTGTCTGGATTGCGAATAAAAATAGTTGGTATCTTTTTCATAACATCAACTGTAACAATTGCAATCTAACCGGGGTAAGCTGACGCCAACAATGCGGGGCAACCAAGTTTGGAATACCGCCTCTTATTAAGCGGGGCACGGCTTCTGAAAAACCGCCGCGCTGTTGGCGGTCAGCTTGACTCCATTGTTAGCGCAATTACTTGATTTTATTTAACGTAATGCCTCAAGTGCCTCCCCGACTGGTGAGGCTAATTCGATGAAATTTTCTAGTTTTTCGCATTTATATTCACTGCATGTTGTGCAATGAGCATTGGATTTTTCTATATTGAATTTTCTAATTTCGCACATGCTTTCAGTAAAGAAGAACTTAATGCCATCAGATTTGCAGCCATTACAATTAATCTGCTCTGGTTTTACCTCTGTATTGTATTGAACAGACCTTTTTTGCCACATCTTGACGCTTCTTTTCATCGTTTTCTTGAGTGGCTATATAGCATTCACATTTTAAACAATCCAATACACAATATGCGATCATGATATTAGCTCCTTTCTTTTGATAATGTATTTTTTCTTTCTTCTGTATAATGCCACCATTTTTGAGGTGAGGCACCTTCCATAAATTTTACTGCTGAGATAAATACGTCTGCAAGGCAAGGGTCAAAGTTTTTTCCTGTGATATTGCATAATTCCTTATACATTGAATATGGATTTTGACCAATTAGCTCAAATGGTTTACTGATGCCTAATATGTTTAGATAGCGGATTGTTGTGGGACCAACATTTGGAATGTTGGTTAAATCATGTACGTCAGTCCTTGTTTTCATTTTATTTTGCTCTGCTGAGTTTATATGGATATGTGCTGCCCAGAAAAGAGCTTCGCTTGGCCATAGTTTTCGCTATTGTTGCGGAATTAGAAATTATCATCGTCTTCTGGTTGGTCAATATCCTCCCACATTTCATTTTGATGTAGCCATATTGGATCAGCGTTTCTCCGGATGTACTCATCTACGTCAATACCATCTATGGTAGGTGGTCTTTTGACCCGCTTTTGCTTGCCATGCATGAAGATAGTCATATACTCGTTTTGTCGTTTCTTTTTTGCTGCTTTTTGTGCAGGAGATAGTTTTTTCTTTCTTTTAGCCATATGTATCAAGATTTTGTCAAGGCGCTAACGCTGGAATTGAGCCGCTTAAGCACTAAGCATCCGAGTCGCCTAGGCTTTCATTGGTCGGTTCGAATGAGTGGT